>CAZPNQ010000112.1:0-12805 GCA_964587955.1 uncultured Nitrospira sp. | reverse complement strand
TCGTTCCGTATCTTGTGGAACTTGCAGTTGTAGAAATCCCGCGGGCTTGGATTGAGGATCTTTCCGGCTTCACCCTGGCCGTCGCCGACCTTACCATGACAATTGAAGCAGGTGCCTTTCCCCTCGTAGAGCGCCTTGCCTTTGGCGATACTCTCCGGACTGGAAGCAACCGGATTCTTCAGGCCTTTTGCGTCCGCAGCTTGATCTGGCGGAACGCGGGGCTTCAAAGGATCTTTTTCCTCAGCGCCAACTACCGACACCGAGAGAAACACCACCGCTGCAGCAACTCCTAAAAACTTGGACAGATACCCCATCACACGTCCTCCTTTGTGTTGTACCTACCGACCTTGAAATCAACTCGAAATCACTGATTCCCATCTACAATTTTGAAGTCAGGTGAAACCGCTGGACTATACCAATGCCCTTGAATTCCTGTCAAGAAAACATCCCATTTTCCATATTCGCTTCGTCTTCTTCTCATTTAAATAAGATCAAACCTCATGCCAATATCAGTTCAAAAAGAAGTAAGAAAATGTCGGCATTTAGGTAGTTCCCATTTCACACGTTCATGTGTTTCGTGACACCTTTGCGCCTCACCGGCCCTCTCCGCCTCATTGCCAACAATGCAACGATCACGAGCAAATGCTAGAAATTAAAACCGGAAGCTATGCAAGGATGGATTGATAAACGAGATCGGGGAAGGTGCTGTCCTATCGTTTCAACACGATGTCCCGGGCAACTTTTCCGCTGGGCCCGAACGGCTTTTGAGGTTTGCCGTTCAACTCGGCCTTCACTCCCCCGGCGTTCCCAAGGGTCAGAATGAATTGGTCCTGTCCCTTCCAATGGCCTCTTTCACCGGGTCGCAGCAACGACTCCTGAGGGCTTCCATTGTCAATCTGCACGACGACCCAGCTCAACTCTGTCGCTTCTAAGTCTAAGACCAACTGGCCATCGCCAAAACTCTCCATTGTGTTCAGGGCAATGCCAGCAAGTGGGCCGTCGCTGCCGGGAGAAGCTGTCGATACCGTCGAAACCGTTTCCGGCTCAGATCGGGATGCTCCACTAGCAGATGCCGCTGGTTCTTGTCGTGAGGAGGCTTCGCTTGTTGCCTTTGGCACTCCGGCAGGTGTGTCCATCGGCTTGGGAACCTCTACCGTATGTTCCGGCTCACGGACTGTTGAAGCGGGAACTTCTTTTACTGGTTGACTCGTTCGTTTCGGTGCTGAGCCTTGCTCGGCGCCGCGGAGAAAGACCGTCGATTGCTCTCGACTGATGAGAAAGATCTGCGTCAGCACGGCGATACCGATTGCAATGGTCACCGCTTTACGATTGGACTGGCGCTTCCGGTCTTCTTCAATCTGTCGCATCTTGAGCCGTTCGCGCTCATCCTGTTTTTCGTAAAAGGAGCCGGCCGATTGGATAAAGCGATGGATCGCATCTTCTTCATCCAAGCCCAACGATCGGGCGTAGGAACGCACAAAACCCTTGGCGAAGACCTGATCGGGCAATTTGGCGAAATTACCGTCCTCGAGTGCCTTGACAAAATCCGTGCGAATACGGGTTTTTGACGCCACTTCATCAACGGTCAACCCTTTCGTCTCACGGACTTGCCTGAAGAATTCACCGACCGACTCCATAGGTCTCCTATTTCAATCGCGCCAAGATTTCCGCTGCCGCAGTCGCCAGCTCTCCGCTCTTATCCAACGTCGCCACTTTCTTCAGAATTTCCCGAGCTCTGCTCGTGTAGCCCAGTTTATAGTACACACGACCGAGCTCAAGATGGGTCATAGCGGGTGGAACACTTGGAGGACTTGCCGCCGCCGCGTCTTCCAACGCTTCCATCGAGCCCTGAAGATCGCCCTGATGCGCCAGTGCACGACCGAGATGAAACCGGGCTAAGTCCGGCGTCGGATAGAGGGGATTCGCCAACGCCTGCCGATAGGAGTGGATCGCCTCATCCCACCGATCCTGATTGGCCAGCACCTGCCCTAAATACGTATACGCTTCGGAGTATGTTTCATCGATCTTGATCGCTACACGGAATTGCTCTTCTGCATACGACAACTTACCCTGCAGGGCGTACACATGTCCCAATGCGTACCGCGCTTCTTTATTGCTTGGATTCAACTGAACGGACTTCTGGAACGACACGAAGGCCTTTTGGCGATCTCCTGGGAGCGTCGCGATCCCCTCTTGGTAATATCCTTGCGATTTTTGCAACACTTCTTTGTCGGTCGCACACCCTCCCACAACAGTGATGAGTCCCAAACAAATCAGCGGACGATATGCTCGCCGCCGTTGGAACCGGTCGCGTCCCGTCATCGAACATCCTCAAAGTGCGTGAGCCGCTTAAACTCGGCAAACCGAGCCTGAATCTCTTTGTAATCCAGGATGCGCAATCGGTCAAGACTAAAGGATTCTACGGTAAATGACGCCATGACGCTTCCAAAGATGATGGCCTGTCTCATGGCCTCCGGAGAGCGGTTTCCCGTCGCCGCCAAGTAGCCCAAAAATCCTCCTGCGAAGGTATCTCCGGCGCCGGTCGGATCGCGGACGTCCTCAAGCGGAAAAGCCGGCGCGCCGAAAATCTGCTTCTCATTGAACATGAGCACGCCATACTCGCCCCGCTTGACGATGAGAAACTTCGGCCCCCGTGAAAGCACGAGCTTGGCCACTTTCACCAAGTTGGAATCCTGGCCCAACGCACGCGCCTCACCGTCGTTGATGATCAACACATCTACCTTCTCCAACACTTTCCAAAGCGCATCGCGCTGGCCGTTGATCCAGAAATTCATCGTGTCGCAGGCCACCAACCCGGGCCGTTGCACTTTATTCAGAACGTCGAGCTGAAGATCCGGATGGATGTTTCCCAAGAACAACACGTCCGGGGCGCGATAGGCCTCCGGAATTTGAGGACGAAACGTTTCAAACACGTTGAGTTGCGTATCCAAGGTATGCGCTTCGTTCAGCTGGTGTGTATACTCTCCCTTCCAGCGAAACGTCGCCCCTGGGCGCCGCTCCAGGCCGGTGAGATCGATCCCTCGGTTTTTCAGAAAGGCGATATGCTGTTCGGGAAAATCCTCTCCAACAACGGCAATAAGCGCGACGGACGTGAAGAAGCTGGCCGCCGTTGAGAAATAGGTGGCCGATCCTCCAAGAATCTCGGTTCCCTCGCCGAATGGCGTTTTAACCGTATCGAGTGCAACCGATCCGACGACTAACAACTTCCCCATGGCTAACGAACTCCTTTCTTTGGTGTCAGGGCACGGCCCATAAGCACGGCAAGCTTTTTCCGAACAGCCGGAGGGATTCGATTCGGCGCCGTCAGAATGGCATTGTCCAATGCCCGATGACAGGGACAGTCGATTGGATTGGCGAAGAACGGCATGACCGACCGGAGTAGGTGTTTAGCCAACGCCACGTTGCGATGGAGCGTAGCCAACACTGCCTCAACGGTGACCGCCTCTTCCGTCTCATGCCAGCAGTCATAATCGGTGGCCAGCGCCAAGGTGGCGTAACAGAGCTCCGCTTCACGTGCCAATTTCGCCTCGGGCATATTGGTCATGCCGATCACATCGACGCCCCATTGCCGATACAGCCGTGATTCGGCTTTCGTCGAAAACTGCGGCCCCTCCATGCAGAGATAGGTTCCGCTGCGATGCATCTTGGCGCCGACCTTTTCTCCAGCCGACAAGAGAGCCTGTCTCAGCTCGGCACAAACCGGCTCACCGAAGGCGACGTGCGCCACGACTCCATGGTCGAAGAATGTCGAGACGCGCCGCTTCGTGAGGTCGATGAATTGGTCCGGCACCACGACGTCGCCCGGCCGAATCGATTCCTTCATGCTGCCTACCGCGCTGACTGAAATCACGTGAGACACACCCAAAGACTTGAGCGCGAAAATATTCGCGCGGTAGTTGATTCCGCTCGGATTCAACAAATGCCCCCGTCCATGCCGGGAAAGAAATGCGACGCGAATCCCTTCGAGCGATCCCACGGTAATCGCATCGGAAGGTGCCCCGAAGGGCGTACGGACGCGGATGGACCGAGTGGACGTGAGCCCTTCGATATCATACAGTCCGCTTCCTCCGATCACTCCGACGGTCACTCGCTCAGCCTGTCTTTTTCTTTTCATCTCGATCCTTTTCCTAAGAGGTCGGCTGCAATGCGGCAGGCTGTTTTTCTTGTCCAAGGTCGCTCATGAATTGCTCAATGCGGGCGATCACTCGTTCCGCCGTCCGCTCATACGGCTCATGATCCTCGACCGCTAGCCACACCACCCCTGTTTCACTTCGAAACCAGGTCATCTGCCGTTTCGCAAAACGTCTCGTGTCTTGCTTGAAACGACGCACCATCTCGGCGTAATCGCACTCATTCGCTAAATAGGCTCCGATCTGGCGGTACCCGAGGCCTTTCATCGAACCAAGGCCGCGCCCGTACCCCTGGCCGAGCAATAACCGTGTCTCTTCTACCATTCCGTGAGTCAACTGCCAATCGATTCGTTCTTCAATTCTTCGATACAGCGTCTCTTTCGTTCGCGTAAGGCCTATCAGAAGGGCGGAAAACGGAGTTTCGTGAAACCCGTGTTCGGCGTGAAAAGTCGACAGCGGGCGCCCCGACAGCCGATGGACTTCTAACGCCCGCATCACCTTGGATTCATCGTTCTGGTGCAACCGTACTGCCGTTTCAGGGTCAACACGCATTAACTCCGCATGGAGACCATCTCGCCCCCATTCATCTCTCAACTTCTTGAGTTCTGCCCTCACATCCGGATCGGCTTGAGGCGCCGGACATAACCCCTTTACCAAGGTTCGGATATACAGCCCCGTTCCACCCACAATGAAAGGCAACCGCCCCGCACCGTATAAGCGTTCGATTTCCATCGTCGCGACTCGCCGATACAAACCGGTGTTGAACGTTTCGCTGGGGTCGACCAAATCGATAAGTCGGTGCGGCACATTCTGACGCTCCTCGGCGGTCGGCTTATCCGTTCCGATGTCCATCCCGCGATACACTTGGCGGGAATCCGCTGCCAGCACGTCAGTATCAAGATATTTGGCAACTGTAGTCGCAATCCGACTCTTACCGACGGCCGTCGGACCAAGAAGCACGATCAAGGGCCGGTGTACGCATATAATGTCCGATAGCTTTGTCATATTCCATCAGCGATGGTGTGCCTCTTGAAGGAGAGCGACTTTGGAGAACGTGAACAAAGCCATTCGGATCTGATGGACTATGGCCTCAGCCTAAACCTTGACCTTGTCCGCTACCAGCCGGCTCGGCCGAACATTTTCTCCAGGTCTGGGATGCTGAGTCGGAATGACGTCCTCCGCCCATGCGGGCAGGTCGTGATTTCCCCTTCGGTACGCCAGTCTTCAACGAGAGCTTTGATTTCTTCCGCCTTCATCGAGCGACCGGCTCGAACCGCACCGTGGCATGCCAACGATGCCAGAACCGAGTGCACTCTTGCCTCCAGATCGGGCGCACGTTCCCATTGCGTGAGATCATCCACGAGATCCTGTAGAAACGTTGCCGGATCCACCATGCCGAGACCGACCGGAATGGCCCTGATCAAAACAGTTGAGGAACCGAATGGTTCTATTTCCACCCCCAATTGCTCCAAGTCATGTTGATAACGCTGAAGCAATGCCGCCTGAAGCGGCGATAACTCCACCGGATCCGGGATCAGCAACGGCTGGGACTGAATCCCACGGGTCGTCCACGCGCGACGCAGGCGCTCAAACAAGACTCGCTCGTGAGCCGTGTGTTGATCGATCACCGTCAAATCACCACCGACTTGAGCGATGAGGAACGTTCGATTGATCTGCCCCAACGCGGTCACCTCGGCTGAAGGCACTTGAACATACGACTCCGCCGCTTCACTCACTAACGGCAATTGAGTTTCGGAGTTGGACCGAATGGTCGTCGAGTTCGCTTCGACGGATTCAACCGTCGGAAGCGTGGTCACGAGGGAATCCGAGGTCCGGTGCACGGGAGACTCTATACGCGGAGTCTTTTCAAGCTCATCCGTCTTTCCGCCGCTCAAGGCGTGGCGGATCGCGCGCCGCACGAGTTGGTGGATCGTCTCGTTGTCGGAAAATCTCACTTCGCGTTTGGCCGGATGAACATTGACATCGAGGCGGTCCGGGTCAATTTCCAGAAACAGCACGAATCGAGGTTGATGTCCCTTGGCAAGGAATGAACCATACCCTTCTCCGACGGCATGAGACACGGCGACGTTGCGCACCGGACGACGGTTCACAAACAACTCTTGCGGGACGCGATTGGGCTTTGCATGGACCGCATCCACAATATATCCATTGACATGAGCCCCGGGGAGGGAGGCGTTGATCTGGAGGCTTTGGTCGAGAAAGGTGCGCCGATAGACTTGCGCGATCCGATCGGCAGCCGATGGAGCGGACGGGTAATTGAGGATCTCCTGGGCGTTGTGCGTCAATCGAAAATGGACGGACGGCCAGGCAAGCGATGCCTGCTGTACGACCCGGCTGATATGCATGAACTCCGTGAGGGTCGACTTCAGGAACTTCTTCCTCGCCGGCTGATTGCGGAACAACTCGGCAACTTCGATACGTGTTCCCGTGACCGGAGGCGCTTCGACGATTCTTCCGATCGCTCCCTCGACAACTTCCAACTCGGTCCCCACTTCGGCTGAACGAGTCGCCGTCATCAGTCGAACATGAGCCACGGCGGCGATGCTCGGTAAGGCTTCGCCTCGAAAACCCATCGTTCCGATGGACCAGAGATCAAGATCGGACCGCAGCTTGCTCGTGGCATGCCGCTGAAATGCGCGCGGAGCATCTTCCCGGCTCATGCCCTCCCCGTCATCGCTCACCCGAATCAAGACGAGTCCTCCGTCCTTCACGTCGATCGTGATGGACTGACTTCCCGCATCAAGACTGTTCTCGAGCAGCTCTTTGACGACCGCTGCCGGGCGTTCGACCACCTCTCCCGCGGCAATACGACCGATGACATCTTCCGGAAGAACGCAGATCTTGGCACTGCCGTCGGTTCTCAGCACGGCACGATGCTCCTCATGGGCGATGAGGCAGTAATGGGGTGGGGCGTCGCGCCACGGCGACAATCATCGGATTTCGGCCAACTTGTTCTTTGCCAACTTTGATTCGTCCGATGAAGGAAACTCTTCAAGCACACGCTTCAGATTCTTTCTCGACCTGCCGAGGTCGCCGGTATCGGCCGTCGCCAAACCGAGCTTATACAGCGCCGCAGGAATCTTTTCGTTCCCTGGGTATTCCGCCACGAGATGGTCGAACGTTTGGATGGCACGCCCATAGTCTTTCAGATTGTAAAACGATTCTCCCAACCAGTATTGCGCGTTCGGGGTCAGAGACGTCCCTGGAAAATCTTTGATGAACCGTTGGAACCCTGCGACCGCAAGCTCGTATTTTCCATTGAGATAATCATTATACGCCAGATTGAAGGCGGACGTCGGCGTGATGCCGGACGCCGTCACCGTCGGTTCTGCAGATGGCGTCTGTTTGGCCGACCTGGATGCACGCGGTTCCGAGGAATCCGATTTGGCGGATGCCTGGCTGGCAGTCTCTTCCAGCTTTGCCAACCGGCTTTCAAGTTTCTGAAAGCGGGCCGCCAGGTCATCGAATCGCGGCTTCGCAGGATCTGCATCCTTGATCCTCTCTACGGCATCCAAACGCCGCATCGCGGCATCCACCCGTTGATGGTCCTGCTCCTGCGTTCGCGAGACGGTCGAGAGCTGACCGCGCATGTCCAGAAAATCTGCGTGCTTGGCACAGCCGACAAACATGACCGTCGGCATCAACAATCCCCAGACCGAAAAACCGGACACGAATGTACGGACAGGCATCATGGTGTCACCGCACTTCCCTGAGTTGAGTCAATTTGTCCGACGCTTTTCCCGCCTCAACAGTTTTCGGATAGAGCGTCACCACCTGCTTGAACGCGGACGACGCTCGCTTCTTATCCTTCAACGCCAGGTACGCGTACCCTTTCTTCAGAATTGCAGCAGGCACTTTTTCGCTACCGGGATAATCGATCTCCACTTTGTCGTAGGCATCGATCGCTCGCTGAAACTCTTTCTTGCCGAAATACGACTCCCCCAGCCAAAAGCGGGCATTCGGCGCCAGGTTGGAATTGGGATAGTCTTCGAGAAACCCGGTAAACCCTTGCCGAGCGCCTTCCAAATCCCCATCCCGAAATAAGCCTAACACCCGCTCGTAGCGAGTCCGATCGGGCGGATCGACGCCGGCCTGGACCGGTTCAAATTTTGATGATTCTTGCGGTGGAATGATCGTGGTCGTCCCTCCCGTCGATTCGGACGACCCACCTTCCTGTGCGGATTCGTTGGACCCCGGCGCAGAATGTTGCGCCGATTTATGGGCATGCTGCAGTGATGTGGACCTATTGGATACCTGTTCAAGAGTTTTGGCGAGGGCATCGATTCGGTTGTCCTGCTCATCAAGACGAACTGTGACTTTTTTCCCGACGGTTTCAAGTGCCTTCGTGATAGACACCACGCTTCGGTTGACATCCTCTGCATGAGTCGCGCTCGTTTTTGTGTCCGCATCGATCCTCGAAGTGAGATGCTTGGTGGCTTGCTCGTGCTCACCCACACGATCGGTCAGACCGGTCAGCGCCTCCCGAAACCCCGTCAGTGCCTGATTGAATTGAGCGAACTTTAGAGAGATCTGTTCGATTTTATTCTGGTGCTCGGTCAATTCCTTTTGGTGCCCCTCCAGCTTGACATCGACGCGTTTTGCCAGCCCTTCATTCGTGCGTTGAACGACATCAATGACCTCTTTTTTCAAAGCCTCCATGGCCTTCGAGAGCTCATCGAGCCGGGTTGACACCTTTGTGTCCTGCGTCTCAAAGCTCCTCTGCATCCAGAGATAGCGCGTGCTGCTGTCGGTTTCCAGCTTGGCCGCCAACTGTTCCAGTTTTTTTGTCTGCTGCTCAAGCTGGACCGACCGATGTTTGAAGTCTTCCTGTCTGTTTTGAAGCTCTCGGGCCTGATGCAGAGCCTTTTCCAGCTCTCCTCGCAGTTGCGGGAGTTCATGTTCGCGTAAGGTCGAAATTTCCTGGCTCTGCCTGGCTCTGGCTTGGGACAGCTGCTGCTGAAGGTCCTTCTCAGCTTTTTTCAAGTCGGACTGCTGCGCGACACACCCCGGTAACAGAAGACTGCCCGCAGCGATACCGAGGAGCATACCATGCATGGTTCGTAGGTGAGTCCTCATGTCTGAGTTCCAAAGGACCGCCCGTACTCAGCGCTGGTTCCCCCGAACGGCACTCCCAGCACGTTATTTCCCCGTCTTGACAACAAGATGTCCTCGGCGATTCTGCGAGTAACACGATTCCGTGTGGTCCGTGCAGAATGGCCGTTCTTTCCCATAAGAGACGACGGACAAATGAGCGGGAGCCACCCCCAGCTCGACGAGGTAATTCCGAACGGCCTTCGCACGCTTCTCACCCAGCACCAAATTATAGGCTGACGTGCCACGTTCGTCACAATGTCCTTCGATTTTCAGCTGCGCGAACGGGTTCGATCTGGACCATTCTGCATCGCCGGACAACGCATGGCGTCCTTCGTCGGTGATTGAAAAACTGTCGTACGTGAAAAAGACATCCCGAAGTCCGGCTGCCACCGAAGCGACCTGCTCCGCGCGAATTTCCGCCAGTTGACGAGCGGCCGCGCCGGAATCGGCTTTCGCGATGACCGCATTGCCGTGGCCGGCGCCGCCTGGGTTGCCGGCAGTTCCGCCCAGCCGTTCCTCAGAAGGATTGCGATCCAATCCGCGTAAGCTGTTCGAACCATCACGTCCGGAGAACGATGTATCAGGAAAACTCGAATCCGTCCCGTCTTTGGCGGTTCCCTTCTTGGCCATCTCTTCTTGTAATGCCTGAATATCTCCCCCCGATCGGACCGCCTTCTTCGAGCACGCTGGAATTCCCAGTACGATAACACCAAGAATCAACGGCACGTAGATGGCTGGCAACGTTTTCATTGGATTCCTTTCCTCCTGTGAAAGATCGTCCCTTTTTCTTACAGCGAAGGACGATTGCCGTCAATGCCTTCCTGGATATTTACGATGCCGGAGACCAAGACGGTGCGCTGTTGTGAGTTCCGGTAAACGTGATGCGCTCAAGATCTTTCCCGTCCGCATTGATCATGTAGATTTGACTCTTCCCTTCCACCGTCGAGCTGAAAACAAGATGCCGTCCGTCAGGAGACCAAGACGGAGAATCATCCACTCCCAATCCCGTCGTGAGTTGCAGATGTTTCTGGCCATCGGGAGTAATCACACACAGCTTGTATTCCTTTTTGGGAGTCCGGCACACGTAGGCGATCCAATTTCCTCGCGGCGACCAGGCCGGCGCCGCATTATAGTCTCCATCGAACGTCAAGCGACGCACGTTGGATCCATCCGCACTCATGAGGAAGATTTGCGGTCCGCCGTTTCGATCGGACGTAAATGCGAGCTCGCGACCCGAGGGAGACCACGAGGGAGATAAGTCTCCAGCCGCATGCGTGGTCAGCCGCTGAACGGCTTTCGTGTGAGTATCCAAACGGTACAATTCGGCGTTTCCTTCATGACTGGACGAGTAGGCCAGTGTATTTCCATCAGGAGATAATACCGGAGTGATGTTCAACCCGCCTTGTGCGACGAGTGTCCAACGCTTTCCGGTGGCCAACTCGATCATGTCGATATCCTGCGTATTCCGATGGCGATACGTCGTGAAAACCACAAATCGGCGATCCGGCGACCAACGGGGCATCAGGTTCAAGAACCCGTCGGCCGTCAACTGCCGCGGATCGTATCCATCATAATCCATCACGAAGAGCTCGCGAGCCGTCCCCATCTCCGAAACATAGGCGATCTTCGTCCGCGCGATTCCCGGTTCTCCCGTATAGCGAAAGACCAGCTCATCCGCAAAACGATGGGCCATGAGACGGGCGACCGATGTCGAGCCGACATATCGTTTCCCGCCCACGACTTCATTGTTGCCAGTATCATACACGTAACCGTCCATGCTGAGGTCGGCGTCCTTGTTCCCACTCTTGATTCCTGCCTTCCCCCATACAATGACCGACACCCCGTTCTCGGCACCTTGCTTGAAGGCGGGGTCGGGCTCTGCACCGAGATGGCTGACCTTGATACCCAGACTCGGCAAATCGACAAGCGTAAAGACCAGCGAGCGTCGCACGTCCGCCTTGAGTACATCTTCGATCCGCGTACCCAGCTTGACGCGCCCCTCGGGTGACTCCGATCCACCCGCGTTTTCGATTCCGGCGATCCCCAGCGGAATCTTTTGAAAATCCTGTCTGGTGGCTTCAAGAAAGACGTCGGCGGCACCGGATTCGAGGATCCAAGCGACACCGATCGATACACACAGGCTGACGAACACAACAGCTCGAAACGTCATGGTTTATCCTTGTGGCTCTCCGACGGTAAAAGTGAAGTGGGCATCAAAGTACGACTCAGAGATATCGGGCGGAAACACCGGCAATGGGTTTGCACTGAGCACTGCTCGTTTGCCGGCCAGATCGTAGTACTCGTTTCCCGAAGATTGCTCGACCGCCACGCCGGTGACTGTTCCGTTCTTATGAAGCCTGAACTGTACGACAACGACATAGGCGTGGCTGGTCAAATCCAGGGGGGGAGCATTCCAAGCATTACTGATGCGCTGTCGCACAAGCGCAAGGTACGCATTGGATCCCTGAGCCATTCCCGGAACCTTCAACGTGGTGTCGACCGGTTTGGGATTCTGGACTTTCGCTTCGACTTGGGGGGCAGGTTTTGACGGTACTTCCACCGGGGGCGCTGCTTTGGGCACCTCAAGTTTTTTGATCCTTTTCAGTTCTTCATCCAATTCTTTCGCCACATCTTCCGTCAACGAGGGGGATGGAGCGGAAGCGACGAGCTTTTTTTGAGTCGCTTCCTTGGCGTCCGTCATGACCGGCACATCCGGCAGTTTGATCGCCGGCGATTTCCTTGGCTTGTCCTCAGGACTGATGTCGCCGCGCTTCGGTGCATCCGGAGGCAACTCAATGTCTTTCATGATGTCGCGCATGAGATCATTTGATGGTTTGGGCGGAGGGATGGGTGCTGATTTCGCCGGCGGAAGAACCACAGGCGCCGCTTTCACGGAAGGGACAGTTTTTGGCTGTTCAATGGGCTTAGGCCGTTCGGTGGCCTTAGATCGCTCGATGGGTTTAGTCGGCTGTATCGGCTTGGGTGGTTCTATCTCTTTCTTAATCGGCTGACTGGTCGGCGGTTCAACGGCCTTCTCGGAAAGCGTCGGCAGGCTTGCGAGGGAAATTTCAATGGACGCAAGAGGCCGTTCACCATGTCGCGGCAGCCGAATCCACCCCACCATCGCCAATATGCCGATATGTAGAATCAGAGAGACGACGACGGCAAGGCCTAAGCGACGAGTCAGTGTCGCCTGCCATTCATCATCCGAGACCATGCCGGCCGATGTCCAAGCCTGCACTGTGGACCTTATTCTACCGGTTGTGTTGGGATGGCGCACCCTCACTGACACGTTCAGGTCCGGTGGGATCGGTCACCATGCCAAGTTTCTCGATACCGGCTTTTTTGACTCCATCCATCACCTGAACCACGATTCCATAAGGCACGTCGCGGTCGGCGCGTAAATATAGCGAGACATCGGCATGCCCTTCTTTCATCATGCGCAGCTTCCGCTCCAGCTGAGCCACGCTCACCTGATCTTTGTCGAGATACAGGCGTTGATCCTTTTCGATCGTCAGCACCGCTCGAATTTCCGGCTT
>CAZPNQ010000111.1:0-13119 GCA_964587955.1 uncultured Nitrospira sp. | reverse complement strand
CCGGCTCTTCGGTGCCTTCCTCACCTGGCTGCAGGAAAAGAAGCAAGACGTATTCGTCGTCGCCACGGCCAATGATCTCTCATCGCTGCCGCCCGAACTTCTTCGCAAGGGCCGGTTCGATGAAATCTTCTTCGTCGATCTGCCGAACGATACCGAACGTGACACCATCTGGAAGATTCACCTCGGGCTGCGCAAGCAAGACAGCACGCAGTTTGATCTCGGCAAGATCGTCAGCGCCAGTGACGGATTCAGCGGATCGGAAATCGAACAGGCCGTCGTCGCGGCGCTCTATCGGGCGCTCCATCAAAAAACGCCGCTCACGACCGATCTGCTGATTGAGGAATTGACTCACACCATCCCGCTCTCCGTCACCAGGCGTGAAGATATCGATGCGCTTCGCCGAACGGCCAAAGACCGATTCGTGAGCGTGCGGTAACCGGAGATGCGATTCCTGTTCATCATAGCCACAGTCGCGATGGCCACCCTCGTCGGCTGCACCAAGCCGGCACAGAAGCTGGACAGGAAAATCGTTGTACAATCAATCCCCGCGAATACAGTAGCGCCTCCTGAGTCGCCTTCATCGTCGCAACCTTCCTCCACATCAACGTCGATGAATATCCCTATTTCCTTGATGACATCGCTTCCAAGCCGATTAGCCGTCGTAGAGTCTGCGTCAAGGCTGGTCGGAGCGCGGACAATCCTGAGCGAGGGTAAACGTATCGCCTACGACTGCGCCGGTGTGACTCGTGCCATCTTCTTGGAACACGGCATCGATCTGTATCGGGGAGAGTTCAATGCGCTGAAGGGGAATGGCGTCCGGCTCATTTACAATCATGTGCGTCAGCATGGTGTTCTCCATCAAGAAGCCGATGTCCGCCCGGGCGATCTCATATTCTTCGATAACACGTGGGATTTCAATGGAGACGGCAAGATGAACGATCCTCTCACCCATGTCGGCATCGTCGAACACCTGGATCCTGATGGCACCGTCGTCTTCATCAGTCGAGTTGCCGACGCCATCGCGCGTTACCGAATTAATTTGAGCCACCCTCATGTTCATAAAAACGCCGATGGCCGGGTGCTCAATGATTACATACGGAGGAAACACTCAACCGATCACGGCAACTTGGCTCGTTTGACCGGTGAACTCTTTTCCTCGTTCGGAAACCTGCTAGAGCCTCAGAGAAGTATTGTATCGGACCACACATTTCCCCGACATCAGAGTCGGCGGCAGGCTTCCATTTTGCCCTCATCAGCTGTACCTGAACGATGAGGCCGGCTGCGGACTCCCGCGTCAGGGCAACTTGGAGGGATAACCACTACAGAACAGGCCAAGGATATCCGATAAGGAACATATCAAGACGTCAACCCTATGAGGACCGACACCGAGTCCCAATTCATTCATTGACCTGGTAAAATTATCCTATGGCTATCTCATCCAAGCAAACACAGGTACGAGAAACCAACCCGCTCCGTCGAACCCTCACGGATGTTCGGCATGGGCTGTTAGGCTTGCATAAGGCATTGATCGTAGCCGAACAGCTGACATATGAACGAATCTATGGCCGCGTGGACTCCACAGGCCAACTTTTGCAGTTGGTGATGAACGACCCCTGGTTTACCTGGTTGCATCCTCTTTCGAATATGGTCGTTCGCATCGATGAACTGCTGGACGGGAGTGAACAACTCACGGTCGACGATGTCGCCATGCTGTTGACCGAAGTGCGTACGTTGATTCGCCCATCGGAAATGGGCGATGGGTACGAGCGGAGTTATTATGAAGCGCTGCAGCGTGCGCCCGACGTCGTACTTGCTCACTGTGAAATGAAGAAGTTACTGACACTGCCCTCGTTGTAGGATCGTTCACCACGCTACGTGCTGAAGCGGCTACGCGGTCGGGTCCTATCGGGTCGACCGCGTGGTTCGAATAACCGCCACGTTACCGCTGAACAAAGACCATTGCTTGTCACCACCTTCGCCTGCCGGCGACGAGACCCCTTTACGTATCATCTCCGGCTCTCAACTAACGCGTAATCCCTTCGTCGATTATCTACGAGGCTACCGCGACAAAGTCGCTGTAATCCTGCCAAGTCGTCCCATACATGCGATTGCTTTCCGGGGATACATGGATCTGCCTATTGTATGATAGAAAGTATGAGCGCCGCTCATTCAATACGAGGGCATATGCTGTTTCTCACACCTCGACAGATACTGATTCTTGCTCTTACCCTTTCGGCCTTTCCCGGTCTGATTTTTGCCCAAAGTCGTCAAATCGACGTCCTCGTCACGGTCATAAAAGACAAAGTCGTTGCCCTGCCGGGAGGAGGAAGTCCCGTGGAGGAAGCATTGGAAGTCAATGAAACGATCGTCACAACGGCAGCTCAAGGGCCAGCCGGTTTTGCGCAGACTTCCCGTAGACTCTTGGGATTTTCTTCCGGATTACGGCGATGGACCGAAGTGCATTTGGGTGTTGAGGAGCGCGTCGAACGGCATGACGTGTTGCCGCGCCTGCTCGTCGCTCAGACAAACCGGCGAGTTCATGGATTTCAAGAAAGTCGCGGCCATTGGTTCAGCGAAGCCCTGGGACCCAACGAAGCTGTGAAGCAATTGCACGGTCGAGGCCATATTGTCATCGCCATTACTTCCGAGCGAGCGCTGGCCTTCTCCGCTTTCACGGGAGGATTCTTCACTGTACGCTGGACGCCGAATGAGCACGTGCAGTCGGTCGACCAGACGAACGACGCCGCGATGGTTCGCACCTCAGCCCGTCACTTGACGTTTCGTTCCCAAATGGGCGGATGGGTGGAAATGAGATAAAGACGCTTTTAGGACGGTGCCTGCTCTCTTCTCCAAAGATATCCTGCGAAAATAGTTGTTGCCAACACGGACATCATAAGGGCGAACAAGCAGCCGACGGCAACGGCTCCTGCGAACGGAGTCATATATCCATTGTAGATGACCGACACGGGTTGGTCGGTCATCGGACTGAAATGCGAGAGCCAAACGAATCCTAAGCCAAGAAATCCGAGGATCGTCCAGAACCGCGGTCCTATCCAACCCGCCCGATAGGACCGCACACCGAGTCTGATCCCGCCCAAAATGATCGTCGCCGCAATGATGAAACTGACGGATTGCGCATCGATCGGCCAATGAAAATCCCCTCGCAAGACATGGTCGATCAGGTGCAAACCTGTGAAAAGTGCGATGAGGCCCAGAAGTTGGAGAAGGCGTGGATCGGGCACTGTGCTAAGACATCATAAACGCTCTTCATCAAGCTCGATGACATCCGCCCATGTGGTGACCGGTGGGAGAGAACTAACAGGCGTCCCACGCTTGGTCGCAATATCCTCCACACGGCGTTGAAACCGCTGGCGAGCCTCATCATCTTTTGGACCTGAGGCAAGCAACCCTTGCGACCATTGTTCGTTCTCTTGGTCAGACGGCTTGCGGCCATTGGCCTTCACCCAAGCAAGCAGCTCCTCATCAGTCCTACCGGCTAAGACACGCTGCTCAAATGCCTTCGCATCGATGCCCAGGAAATCGGCCAGGTATTTATCGAACCCGACCGTGATGTAGTTGTAATCCTGAATGTGCCCCGCATTGCGTAGCCGAATCTTATCGATAAACCGGCCCAAGTGAGCAATGCCGCCGAGAAGAGCTTTCGGGCTACGGGGATAGTGCTGATCAATCATCAATTGCTCCCTATCGTTGGATGCATAACTTTCAATCCGAGTATATCTTCGAATGGATCAAAGTCGCGATCGTTGTGAAGTAACACGTGGCCTTCAATGAGGCAGAAGGTCGCGATAAGACAATCGATCGTCCTCCGAACGGTTCTTCCGGCCGCACGAAGCCGTCGATAATTCACAGCCGCTTCGATGGCTAATTCAACAGTTCCCGTCTCAAATACGGTGAGATTCAGAAGTTCCCTCCGCACTGCGTTGAATTGATCGTTGTTGGTCACTCCCTGCAACACCTCGCAAAGAATCAGATCGGTAAGCCCTAGTCGTTCGCTGACCAAGTGAGATTCGAGCCAACTGGCGTGCGGTGTCGCTGTTCCGCGGATGTAATCGACCCAGACCGTTGTATCTATGATGATCATGAAGCGGCCTTGATACGGCCTTCGCGCATGGTATCGAGATCACCATCCCATGTGATCTTTCCACGTAAGCGACGAATGCCCTCTTGTCCCTTTACCTTGATCAGTAATCGGAGACCTTCCTCTACGACAGCTCTCTTGGTGGAAAGACCTGTAGCTTTCATCGCCTGCCGCATAAGGCCATTATCGATCACGATATTAGTACGCATAGGCCCTCCGAATCAGAATGTGTACGATTTAATTTATAATACACACGCGACTTCAATAGAGCAAGAGACGAAAAGATGTGTGAGAGACAACGAGGGCGGAGAAAGTATGTCAAAGAAATGGACGGCGTCACTCACTGGAACTTGATTCGCACCCAGGTCGATCCGTAAGGGTCATGTCCATAACCCAAATGAGCAATGCCGTCGAGAAGAGCCTTGGAGTTGCGGGGAAAATTTTGCCGAGTCATCGGTCAGTCCTCCACCATGCAAGTTTCACAAACGATACACAAATAGAATCGGCCACGTCCAGCAGAAACACAAGAAGAGAAATTCCATCCCACTCCTTTAGGTTTTTCCAGTACTGCCGATACAGGCACTAGCAGTGAGGTTGATATGCAGCTCCGGTGCAGCCCTAGAATCTGTGTGCGATATCCCGCCAACGTCCAGACCGACAACGGCGCAGGTCAGGGAATCCTTTTCGACCTTTCAGCAACGGGATGTCGGATGCAGAGTAACGTGGCCCTGACTCCAGGAAGCTACCTTGCGCTGCACATTGAGACCCCCGACACGGAATCTCCGCTGGCCGTTGAAGTGTCCGTCGTACGTTGGATCAAAGATAACCAATTCGGCATTGAGTTCCTTCGATACGCTCTAGGCAACCGTGAACGAGTTATTGATTTGGTCGAAGGCTGCGAAACCGCTGCTGTTTCGAATGACGCTGAAGAACTGACCCTCACTCCAGTCGCCGCGTAAGCACCATTCCCGACCGTTCTCAAGCGTTCTTGCAACTCCTCTCAAGTTTGCGGTTTCGTATTTCCGCGAAGCCCTGCATCGCCTGCCGGGGTGAATTTCGACTACCTCTTGCTTCGTGCTGTTGCGCTCCCTGCCAAACTTTTAACTTGACTAAAGTTTTTAAAATTGTATAATGCGACGAACTACTCCGTTTATTTATTATGAGCACAGGACATGGCAAGAACAAAAGATCAGACCCTTCATGCTGAACGCAGATCAGCAATTTTGAAAGCTGCCGCCAGCATCTTCAAGGCCAAGGGCTTTCACTTGGCACGTACCGAGGACATCTGCGCAGAAGCGAGTTTGAGTGCAGGAACGGTGTTCCGTCACTTTCCAGACAAGCGTTCAATGATTATGGCTATTGCTGAGCTCGAGTTCGAGCATTTTAAGCGGGAGCTAGGCCGCCTTATAAACAAAGAAGGCTTACACTGGTTAACCCGCATCACCGGTAACGAACTCACTGATTTGCTCCGCCCGACGATCTACGATCTCGGATCAGATAGTTGGTTAGAGTTGGCGCGAGACGCTCACGGCAAAAAGCGGATACTCGCTTTCGACAAGAAACTGCGCGCGACCTTATCGAGCGAGCTCGCACGCGGGCAGACCGAAGGGTGGGTGCGCAAGTCCCTAGAGGTGAAAGGAACCGCAAACGTCATTATGGCCATATTTTCGGGGTTAAACTTTGATCGCGAGATCGGTGCGGCAATCGACCCTAATACAACAGCACGTGCTTTGGGCGATCTGTTTCGCAACTTTCTCGTAGTATGAGAAGAGCTATCTTGAACAATTCATGTCATCGACAAATTGCGACGGACTATTCCGTTTATATTTTAACTTTAAAACAAAAGGTCTGAATGGTTTCACTCGCGCGCGCGAACCTCATCTTTGAATGGCGTCGCTACCTGGCCGCGGTGCTCGCGGTCACCTTCGCCGGTCTGCTGGTGGTTGTACAACTCGCGCTGCTGCTCGGTCTATTCGGCAGCGTGTCCGTAGTAATCGACCAATCTGCGGCCGACCTGTGGCTGGGATTCCACAACACGCTGAGCGTCGATTTAGGCCGCCCCATCAATCAGACGAGCGACGCTCGGGCGTGGGTGCACCCAGGAATTGAACGCATTGAGCGGTACGTCGGTGCCACCGGCGATTTGCGTGGCGGGAACGGCGTCCCTCTATTGGTGTATCTCCACGCAATCGATACATCGAGTGAAGCCCTCGCATTCAGGAAGCTTCTTTCAGTGCAAGAGCGCACCCTCTTGCGCGAACCGAACGCCATCTTCGTCGACCCCGCGGATATTGGAAAACTGAATGCGACTGTCGGAACTACCGTTGAGATCAACCACAAACGCGCATACATCGCGGGCGTGGTGGAAGGCCTGCGCGCAGTCGGCGGTGTGAACGTAATCACCTCTTTTGCGACAACCCGTACGTTGGCGCCTGAAACGGCTGAACAAGTGGTCTATTATTTGATCCGTCTAAGGCCCGGCTTTGACCCGCACGTTGTCGCCCGTGAGATTGCAGACAAAAACCTGCATCCGCAGTATAGCGTGTGGCCTGCCCAAGACTTTTCCATCCGCTCGCAAACATATTGGCTATTTGAGTCCGGGGCTGGGATCGGTGCAGGTTTCGCGTCGCTGCTTGCTCTGATCGTGGGCATCGTAATCACCAGTCAGACGCTGTCCGGAGCAATCCTTGCTTCCATCAAAGAGTTTGCCGCAGTACGGGCACTCGGCGTACCCCTCCGTGCACTGCGCGCCATCGTCATTGAACAGTCCCTCTGGGTGGGAGCGATCGGTCTCGCCATTACTGGAATGCTTACCGCTATGATCGCATGGCAAGCAAACCAGTGGCACATCGCTATGGTATTCCCGTGGTGGATGTTGGTGGGAGTGGCGGCATTGATGATCGGAATTGCGTTGCTCTCCGGGTTGCTGGCACTCCGACCACTGCTGCACGCCGAGCCAGCTTCCCTGCTGCGTTGAGGGAAATCGATGACAAAGCCAACTCTGAGCAGTATGAATATCGCGAAAGCCTTCACCAGCGGTACGATTCACCAGCAGGTCATCAAGGATAACACTCTGGATATTCTCCCGGGAGAATTGACGCTGGTAGTCGGCCCCTCGGGATCGGGCAAGAGCACCTTATTGGCGATGATGTCCGGGCTGTTGCGTCCTGATGTCGGCCACATCGTTGCTCTGGGCACCGATCTATGGATGCTCGACCAAGACGCCCTCGACAAATTCCGTTTAGAACATTGCGGGTTTGTTTTTCAGGGCTTCAATCTCTTCAATGCGCTCACGGCTTTAGAGAATGTGACCGTGCCGCTACACTACCGCGGCGCGCAGGATACGGAGGCATCCGTTCTGGCGCTACAGGCGTTGGATGAAGTTGGTTTGCGCAAATGCAGCCACTTGCGCCCGGCAGAACTTTCGGGAGGAGAGAAACAACGCGTAGCCATCGCACGGGCGCTCGTGAAAAACCCGGCTTTGATTTTCGCAGATGAGCCGACTTCCGCCCTCGACAAGATCAACGGACAAATCGTGGTCGATCTCCTCAAACGTATTGCCATGGCACATAACGCAACGGTGCTCTGCGTGACACATGACCCGCGATTGTTATCGCACGCCGATCGAGTCATTCAATTGGAAGATGGGATGGTCGTGGACGACAGGCGAAGCCCAGGCATCCCTAACTCAGGAAAGGCCAGGGAACATGCAAATTACTCGTCGACAACGACACCTTGAAGCCGGCGCTCACTCGCGCACTCCCTCTGCGTTCTTGATGATCGCAATATGCGTGTTTGCCGGGTGCCGCGATGAGATCGGAATTTCTCCACACCAATCTCCCTCGACCGTACCGACAGTCACGGCAATCGCCAGCGCCAAGGGGCGAGTAGACATCGAAGGCGGTGTCATTCGGTTGGCAGCACGGCGCGATGGTGTGATCGCCAAAGTGATGGTCGAAGAAGGCGCGCGGGTAAAAGCCGGCCAAGTGCTCGCCACATTGGACAGCGAGCTCGCTCAACGTAACTTGACGCTCGCGCAGCGAGAAGTGGAACAGGCTGAACACCACCACACACGGGCGCGCATAGAATTGACCGCGGCAGACCGCGAGTTTAATCGACTCGAATCATTGATGAAGAATGATGCTGTGCCGCGCCAGGAGATCGACCGAGCGCGAGACGCGAGTATTCTCGCTGAAGTTGCCGTCACAGAGAGTCTCGCAGCTATCGAAACCGCGCGTGCGCGCCAGGCGGTTGCAGCTCGCGAGATAGAGGAACGTAAAGTGACGGCTCCACTTGATGGCCAAATCCTCCAACGGCAGGCACGCCCAGGCAACGGGGTCAGCACATTAAACGTCACGCCGCTATTTTTATTCCTACCTGACGTACCGAGGATCATCCGTGCCGAAGTTGAGGAGCAATATATCAACGCCGTCTCGATGGACCAGCCTGTAGAAATACTTTTGGAGATTGACTCGAATACCAGATGGCACGGAAAAGTTCTGCGCATCGGGCGCCTAGTTGGCGGACGGACCCCAAGTCATGACCCCGCAGAAAAACAAGATAACCGGGTCGTTGAGGTCATCGTGGCAATAGAAACCGAGGAAGCACCCCTCATCGGGCAGCGGGTCATCGTCCGCTTTCTCACGTCCTAGCGGGATGTTGGAAAAGTCTTCCACCTTGTTCAGAGGGGGTGAAGAGGCGACATATTTTTCGACCTCCCTTAAGAGATTTGAGGCTAATGGATAACACGCATGGTAGGAGGCCCCGGCTCCTAGGATGAGAAGTCGCATCAGCAGATCTCTATAACCTGACTTTGAAAATTAGAGGCCACGCCTCCAATGTGGGACGTAAATAGGGCCAGGCTACTTTTTCTGTGCGGCATCCGGCGATGATCCCATCGCATCCCATTCTTCTTTGCTGATGAACCGTCTCGGCTTCACCGCGCCGCTCGCGTAAGCCACATGAAGGATTTCCTCCAACCAGGCCAAGCGTTGGGCTGGAGTCGCCGACAGCGTCGCAGCAAGCAAATTCTGATCATCGGCGTTCCAGTCTGCTGGTTGCGTCTCCTGCGAGGGCACCACGGACTTTTCAGTCATATCAACGGCTCCCTTTTTGCTGTCGGATAGCTTCCAGCTGCGCAACGTCCGCCAGATCCTGCGGTCTTCCTGCCCGTCGTTTTAAAAGGATTAGATCATCGAGCGAAGCAATTCTGACCTTTATCTTATCCAACATGACTTCTTGAGAACGGGCCAAAAGCTCTTCGAATGGCACCTCCGGCTTGAGCAACAAGTCTACCACTCGCATCGGATTGGTCGGATCGACGAGTGAAAACGCTCGCATATGTTTCTCTCGATGCCATGCTTCTCGAACTGTAGAATCCGCAAATTGCTCAGGAGCTACCGGCACCTGCGGACGAAATCCTTTCGCCACCAGCGCTTGAATCATCTTCGTAGCTTCTTCTGGCGCTAGATCTACGGCCAAATCCACATCGGCCGTTGCTCGGGCATATCCGTGCATGACGGTTGCAAAGCCGCCGACTACGACATAACGAACTTCTGCCGCATTGAGTATTTGGAATATGGGTTCGAAGACCGACACGAGGCTATTCTAGCCGATACTGATGAATTTAGCAGTCTACTCACGGGGTTTTCGCTCGCACAAGCCAGAAGGGCCGCTTGGTGCGGCAAGGAGGTGGAGTACACACTTAAAATCTGGACCTGAAACTCTAGAAGGTAGATGGGTGGGATTAAAAACTAAGGGGAGATTGTGAACAACCGTTCTCTTTCGTCTTTCTTTTCATTTCACCGCCGCCTTCGCCGACTTGCCCGCCTGCAGATACTTATCGATCCCTGCCGCCATCCTGCGGCCCTCGGCAATGGCCCAGACGATGAGCGAGGCGCCCCGTTTGGTGTCGCCGCCCGCAAAGACACCGTCAAGGTTGGTCATGAAGTTCCCATCGACTGATACCGCTCCGCGCGCGTCATACTTCACGCCTAAGCTGTCGAGCAGACCGTTCTTGACGGGACCGGTGAATCCCATCGCTAACAATACTAAATCGGCACTCATTTCGAACTCGGTACCTGCCGTCGGTACGAACTTTCCACTTTCAAACATGACCCGATTGGCATGCAATTTTGTGACATGACCGTCGTAGCCGCTAAACTTCGTCGTGGAGACGCTCCATTGCCGGCTGCATCCTTCTTCATGGGCATGCGAGGTGCGCAATTGCATCGGCCAGAGAGGCCAGGGGGTTGACTCGGCTCGCTGTGGCGGCGGTTCGGGCAGCAATTCAAATTGGTGCGCTTCGACGCAGCCTTGACGGTGCGCGGTGCCGAGACAGTCTGACCCCGTATCGCCTCCACCGATAATGACGACCCGTTTGCCCTTCGCGGTGATCGGCTCGTCGCTGAGCGGAATGCCGGCCGTGCGCTTATTTTGCTGCGTGAGATATTCCATCGCCAGATGCACGCCCTTCAGCTCGCGTCCCGGGATCGGCAACTCGCGCGCCTGCTCGGCACCCATCGTCAATCCCACTGCATCGAACTCTTGGCGCAACTGCTCGCCCGTGATGTCCTTGCCGACGGAGACGCCGGTTTGAAACTTCACCCCTTCGGCCTTCATTTGTTCCAATCGTCTGTCGATGACCCACTTTTCCATCTTGAAGTCGGGAATGCCGTAGCGGAGTAGGCCCCCGATCCGATCGGACTTTTCGAAGACTGTGACCTCATGGCCGGCTCGAGCCAGCTGCTGCGCAGCGGCCAAACCCGCCGGACCCGAACCGACGATCGCGACGGACTTACCGGTTTTCACGACCGATAGGATCGGGGTCACAAAACCTTCGTTGAAGCCGCGGTCGACGATGTTCCACTCGATGATGCGGATGGATACCGGATCTTCATTGATACCCAGCACACAAGCCCCTTCGCAGGGGGCCGGACAGAGGCGACCCGTGAATTCGGGGAAATTATTCGTGGTATGCAGGGCTTTCAGCGCATCTTGCCAGCGACCGCGATAGACGAGATCGTTCCATTCGGGAATCAGATTCACAACCGGGCAACCGGTGTGGCCTTGGCAAAAGGGAACACCACAATCCATGCAACGCGCGCCCTGACTCTTGAGCTTGTCCTCGGCGATCGGATCGTACATCTCCTTCCAATCGAGCACACGCAACTCGATCGGCTTGCGCTTCGGACCCTCACGGGCATATTTCATGAAACCCTTTGGATCACCCATCTCTTACTCGTCGTTCGTATCTCGTATCTCGTCGTTCGCAAGCGCTTCACGCTTCACGAACCACGCTTCACATTCTAATGCACTGCGCTCGCTTTGCGTTTCCGCTCCTCCAAGACTCGCTTGTAATCCACCGGCCTCACTTTCACAAACTTGGGCACAGTAGCCTCGAACGTATCGAGCACGTGCTTGGCCTTACGGCTACCCGTGTACATGAAGTGCTTGGTGATCAATCCGTGAAGCAGCTGTTTGTCTTCCTTCGTCGTCAGCGGATCCAGTTCGACCATCCCCGTGTTGCAGCGGCTCTGAAATGTCCCGGTATCGTCCAGCACAAATGCCACTCCCCCGGACATGCCGGCCGCGAAGTTACGACCGGTTCTGCCGAGCACCACCACAGCACCTCCGGTCATGTATTCACAACCGTGATCGCCCGTCCCCTCGACAACCGCATGCGCCCCGCTGTTCCGCACGGCAAAACGCTCACCCGCCATGCCGTAGAAATAGGCTTCACCCTGCGTGGCTCCATAGAGCGAGGTATTGCCGATCAAGATCGTCTCTTCCGGATTATAAAGGATGTTCTTCGGCGGGAAGACGATGATCTTACCGCCTGACAATCCTTTGCCGATATAGTCGTTGGACTCCCCTTCCAGCGTCAGCGTGATGCCTTTCGCGAGGAAGGCTCCGAACGATTGGCCGGCCGAGCCGGCGAATCTGATCGAGATCGTGTCTTCAGGCAAGCCATCAGGCCCATACCGCTTCGCGATCTTGCTCGAGAGCACCGTGCCGGTCGTTCGGTTGATATTCCTGATCGGAAGATCGAGCGTGACCTTCTCACCCTTCTCGATCGCAGCCTTGCAGAGCTCGACGAGCTTGTTGTCGAGGATATCGGAGAGACCATGGTCCTGTTTCTGCACGCAATAGCGCGGCACCTCCGCCGGGACATCAAGAGTCGTCAGCAGCGGCGTGAGGTCCAATCCCTTGGCTTTCCAGTGGTCGACGGCTTTGGTGATCTTGAGCTTGTCGACGCGGCCGACCATTTCGTTGATCGTCCGGAAGCCGAGCTTGGCCATCAACTGCCGTGCTTCTTCGGCCACGAAGAAAAGATAATTCACGATGTGTTCCGGTTTGCCGTCGAACTTTTTGCGTAATTCCGGATCCTGCGTCGCAATCCCGACCGGACAGGTATTGAGATGGCACTTGCGCATCATGATGCAACCTTCGACGATCAGCGGGGCCGTCGCGAACCCATATTCTTCGGCGCCGAGCAGCGTGGCGATGACCACGTCGCGGCCGGTCTTCATCTGGCCGTCCGTTTCAACACGGATGCGACCTCGCAGATCGTTGAGGACCAGTGTCTGGTGAGTTTCCGCCAACCCCAGCTCCCAAGGGATCCCGGCATATTTGATCGACGCCAGCGGTGACGCTCCCGTCCCTCCCGAATCGCCGCTGATGAGCACTTTGTCCGCATGAGCCTTCGCGACACCGGCTGCAACGGTGCCAACGCCGACCTCCGCCACCAGCTTCACAGATACGCCGGCATCGGGATTGGAATTCTTCAGGTCAAAAATGAGTTGGGCTAAATCCTCGATCGAATAGATGTCATGGTGCGGCGGCGGCGAAATCAGTTGCACGCCCGGCGTGGCATAACGGAAACGGGCGATGTTCTCGTCCACCTTGTGCCCGGGCAGCTGGCCGCCTTCCCCCGGCTTGGCACCTTGCGCCATCTTGATCTGCAATTCCCGCGCGTTGACCAGGTAATGTGCGGTGACTCCGAATCGGGCTGAGGCGAC
>CAZPNQ010000110.1:0-13310 GCA_964587955.1 uncultured Nitrospira sp. | reverse complement strand
GCACCTCCTGGATATACTGCTGGCGATCTTCATCGCGCTTCGCCACGCACACCCTCAAGGTTTCATAGACATCCGGCTTAAGATGTTTTAGGCACAAATCCTCCAGTTCATTCTTCACCCAACCGATTCCGATGCGATTGGCCAACGGCGCGTAGATCTCCAACGTCTCTTGTGCGATTTCTTGCCGTTTTTTCTCATGAAGATGTTCAAGGGTTCGCATGTTGTGGAGCCGATCGGCCAGTTTGATGATCACGACGCGAATGTCGTCCGCCATCGAGAGCACCATTTTTCGAAAATTTTCGGCCTGCTTTTCCTCGGAACTCTTAAAGGTAATTTTGCCGATCTTTGTCACCCCGTCGACGAGGTGAACGACTTCCGTTCCGAACTCCCGCTGAAGCTCATCGGCCGTGGCGACCGTATCCTCCAGCGTATCGTGTAAAAGCCCGGCCACTACCGCCGTAACGTCGGTTTTCAAGGAGGTCAGGACGCCGGCCACTGCCACAGGATGCTTCACATAAGGCTCTCCGGAGCGACGAACTTGTCCTTCATGCGCCCTTTCAGAAAATTCGTAGGCCTTCCGCACCACGCTGAGATCAGCGTCAGGCTGATAGTCGTGTAAACGATCCAACAATTGATCGATGCTCGTCACGGTTTCGTACATCTTCTACGACTCACGGCCTGCAGCCCGTATATCTCGGATGCGCAATTGAATCCGATCATACCCGTTCCACTGATTCAGTTCCGGCGTAAACGCGACGTCAATAGGCGTCTTGAGAGACAATCCGTACTCCTCCAACGATTTCATTCCGAACCCAATACTATCAAATGGCAACGATCCTCTCTGACGGACAGTCATCTTTAAATGTTTTTCGCCAACTATTCGAGCGTTGAGAACATCCAGCCCTTTGACGGCAAACGTCGGTTCAGGATTTCCGGCTCCGAACGGATGCAGCGTCCCGATTTCCCGAATCAACTGCAATGTCACCTCGTTCAGCCGCACCTCCGAGTCCACGTGCAACATGGGAACGCATTGGGTATCTCGGATCCATGTCTCAGCGATGGCGGAAAACCGTTCCGAAAATTCCGCCAGCCGCGCCTCCTGAATCGTGACCCCAGCCGCACTGGGATGGCCGCCGAATGCCATGAGGAGATCTCGACAGGCGGCTAACGCCTGATACAAGTCGAATCCGGGCACGGTCCGGGCTGATCCTTTTCCAATCCCCTGTTCATTCACCGCGATCACGACGGTCGGACGATGGAACCGCTCCATGATACGAGCCGCGATGATACCGACGACTCCTAGATGCCATCCTCGCGCATAGAGCACAATGCCGCCCGGCCACTCGCGTGCTTCCGCCTGAGTTAACGCTTCCTGTAGGATCTTGGCCTCAAGTTCACGGCGGGCTTGATTCAGCCGCTCCAAATCTTCAGCCAATTCTTTGGCTTCCTCTTCAGACTCCGTCGTCAGAAGTCTGACTCCTTTGATAGCCTCATCTAATCGACCAGCGGCATTGAGTCGAGGTCCAAGCTTAAACGCGATGGTTCCCGTCGTGCACTCACGAGTGATACCGGCGACATGCTTTAAAGCCCGAATGCCACAGCGCGCTCCCCGGGAAATCTGAGCGAGACCTTCGCGCACGAATAGTCGATTTTCGTCTTGTAGCGGAACCACGTCGGCGATCGTCGCAAGCGCGACCAAATCCAATAGCGACTCCGGAGGCACCGAACCGGAGCCGTACTTTCTGTCATAGGCCTGAACAACCTTGTACGCCAAGCCACCCGAACAAAGCCCGTGAAAGGGATACCGAGCTCCCGGCCGATGCGGATTCATTACCGCCAATGCGGGTGGCATCTCCATGTCGCTTTGATGGTGGTCGGTCACGATCACATCTATTCCCAATTGGTTGGCAAGGCTAATCTCACGATGCGACGTGGTTCCACAATCGGACGTCACCAATAAAGAGACACCATCTTTCGCTAAGGTCCGCACCGCACTCTCATTGAGTCCATATCCTTCACGCAGACGATGAGGGACATAGGCTCGGACTTCGGCACCGAGTCCACGGAAAAATGAAAGATACATACTCGTGGCGGACATGCCGTCTACATCGTAATCGCCATAAAAACATACGGTTTCGCGCCGCTGTATAGCCTGATACAAACGATCAACCGCACGTTCAATGTCGGGAATTAAGAAGGGATCATGGGGCCGAAGTGCAGACATCCACGCTGTCGCCTGATCGACATTCGTGACGCCGCGATTGAGCAACAGTGAGGCAGTTGCCGAGGAGATTGATAGGGCCTGGGATAAAAGGCCACGTTGGATCGGATCGACTTGACGAACGACCCAGAGCTTAGTCCGCATCCTCGCCTCCTTAAGGGCCTGGGCCGGGTCACTATTCAGACCGTGGGGGTCTCAGGAACCACGAAGACTGTAATAAGTCGCTTCTTCTTTGTCAAACCGAGGACTTGGAGGAGACCAAGGATAAGGCTCGTGGAGGGTAAGAAGACGGGGTCGGCGCTATTCTCCTCCTTTCTGAACGTAGTTCTTCACAAATTCTTCAGCGTTCTTCTCAAGGACATCGTCAATTTCGTCGACTAATTTATCGATGTCTTCCTTGATCTTCTTGCCGGCTTCGACAACCTTGGGATTGGCCTTAACCTCTTCTTTTCCATGCGGCTCTCGTTTGGTTTCCTGCTTTCGCTCTTGTTTTTCCATCCGAGCACCTCCCATGGACCGGGGGAAACCCTTGAAAAACCAGCTGGTAACTGCCACTGATGTACTTACCATACTCTAGGGTACCGAAACCCGTCAAGACAAGGGGAGGAACGAAAAGCGCCGTGCCCCAGCTCGGACACGGCGCTTCATCACACACATCAGTCAGTGCTATTGGATACTTACAACCCCTAGCCAGCGATCAATGACACGATGAGCAATGCGACGATATTGATGACCTTGATCATCGGATTCACGGCAGGGCCCGCTGTATCCTTGTATGGATCACCGACCGTATCACCGGTGACCGCCGCTTTGTGCGTTTCAGTGCCCTTCTTGCCCTGCTCTTCGATGAACTTCTTGGCATTGTCCCATGCTCCGCCGCCGCTGGTCATTGAAATCGCGACAAACAATCCCGTGACGATACTGCCGACCAGCACACCGCCGAGCGCCTGCGGTCCAAGCACCACGCCAACGATCACCGGTGAGACCACGGGAATCAAACCAGGAATCATCATTTTTTGAATTGCAGCCTGAGTCACGATATCCACGCAGGTCCCATACTCCGGCTTACCTGTTCCCTCCATGATGCCCTTGATCGTTCTGAATTGCCGCCGCACTTCTTCCACGATCAATCCACCAGCTTCGCCAACAGCTCTCATGCACATTGACCCGAAGATGAACGGCAACATGCCGCCGAGGAACAGCCCCACTAAGACTTTCGGATTGGAAAGATCGAATGCGGCAAACGCCGGATTGTGGGCGGCAACCTCGCGCGAGTACTCGGCAAAGAGCACCACTGCCGCCAAACCGGCAGACCCGATCGCATACCCTTTTGTGACCGCTTTGGTCGTATTGCCGACGGCATCCAGCGGATCCGTAATATCTCGAACTTCCTTCCCCAGATGTGACATTTCCGCGATACCGCCGGCATTGTCAGTAATAGGGCCGAAGGCATCGATCGCCACGACTATCCCTGCCATCGAGAGCATGGCCACTGCCGCCACCGCCACACCGTATAACCCGCCTGACTCTGCACCACCGCAAATCGAATAGCTGCCGAGAATCGCCGCGGCTATCACCACGACCGGCGCTGCCGTCGACTGCATGCCAACTGCCAGACCTGCGATAATATTGGTGGCATGGCCGGTTTCGCTCGCCTTGGAAATATATTGCACCGGTTCATAGCTCTTGGACGTGTAATAGTCGGTAATGAACACCAGCGCTAGTGTTACCCCCAATCCAATCAATGCTGCGAAGTAGTAGCTTATGCCACTGACGCCACCCACGCCCTCCATGATCTTCGAGGTAATCGGAAAAAATGCGATAGCCGCAATGCCGCCGGCTACGAATAAGCCTTTGTAAAGCGCAGTCATGATCTCGCCGCCTGGGGTGACCTTCACAAAAAGAATACCAATGATCGTGGCAAAGATCGTCACACCACCTAACGCTAACGGATAAAGGATAGGGGCGGTGGCTCCTTTGAACATCGTAAAGGCAAGCACCATCGCCGCCACAGTCGTTACGGCATAGGTTTCAAAGAGGTCTGCCGCCATTCCGGCGCAATCTCCCACATTGTCACCCACGTTATCCGCGATAACCGCTGGATTTCGAGGATCATCTTCTGGAATTCCTGCCTCCACTTTGCCAACCAAGTCGGCACCCACGTCGGCTGCCTTCGTGTAGATACCACCACCAACTCGTGCGAATACCGAGATCAAGCTGCCGCCGAATCCGAGACTTAATAACGCATGAATGGCCTTCTCTTGGCCGGCAATCGATTGGGCAATGGTATAGAAACCGGTAATCGCGAGCAAACCGAGTCCGATCAACAACAAACCGGTCACCGCTCCACCACGGAAGGCTACAGTCAATGCGGCATTCATGCCATTATGAGCTGCTTGAGCCGTCCGCACATTGGCACGGACCGCGATAATCATTCCTACATAGCCTGCGATCGACGATGCTCCCGCGCCGACCAAGAAGCCAACCGCGGTGAGTAGGCCAAATTTATCCGACACGGCCCCGGCAGCTGCCAGGACGACAAACAGGCCCGCCGCCACAAAGCCGACGGTTTTGTACTGTCGATTCATGTAGGCGCCGGCACCTTCCTGGATCGCCTTCGCAATTTCCTGCATCTTGGCATTGCCGGCGTCGAGCTTGAACACCCACATCGCTAAATAAATCCCATACGCGATGCCAGCCACAGCCGCTATGAGTGCAAACGTCACAATTGCTGAATCACTCACTGGAATCCTCCTGCTGGTTAAACGCACCCCTTATGTCACACGGCTCTCCGTGGCTTCAACCCATCCAAAATTCATGCGCGAGTGGGTAAATCCAAGGCGGGCGGAGTCGAACTAGAAGCTAACCACCCGAAAAGCTGCGCCATTCTATTAGAGTCGCACTTAGCGGATCAAGACAAAAGACTGCCTCCTTGTTTATAGAAAACAGCCGTACAAATGAAGCTCGTGGACCTGGGTTGTGCCGGCACTTATTGCTGAGATGATCTGTCATATCCAGCTAGGGATTTGGCACCAAGAGGAATGATAGGATGTGGAGGATCTCACAATCCTGGCAATGGCTTACCCCATGAGAAAGCTTATCCTTTTGACCTCCCTGTGGGTGTGTTTCACGAGTCTCTTCGCGGCATGCGGAGGAGAAAATGACACACCGGACATTGTCCCAGCCTCAACCAGCCTGAAGCTCCAAACCGTCACGAGCAACCTTACCTCACCGGTCTTCCTGACTGCTCTTCGTGGAGATGCGAATCGCCTATTTGTCGTAGAACAGGGAGGTACCATTAAGATTCTTGATCGGGCAACTGGCAGCGTACTCTCGACATTTCTGAACCTGACCGGCATCACGAGTGGGGAAGAACGAGGGTTGTTGGGTTTGGCCTTTGACCCGAACTACAATGCCAATGGTCGGTTTTACATTCACTATACAGACGCCAATGGCGCGATCACTGTCGCTCGATTTTCGATATCAGCGACGAACGCCAATAGCGCTGATCCAGCCTCGCAGGTCGTCTTGGTGTCCATTCCGCACCCAACCTTCGCTAACCATAACGGAGGCATGTTGGCGTTCGGACCGGATGGTTGTCTGTATGCAGCCATCGGAGATGGTGGAAGTACCGGGGATCCGAACAATAATGCCCAGAACATTAGGAGTCGGCTGGGGAAAATTCTGCGGATTGATCCGAGCACCGGAACTGCCTGCACCAGCGGAACAGTGAATCCTTTTGTCCTCAGCGGAGGGGATCAGCTGGTATGGAGTTATGGGCTCAGGAATCCCTGGCGCTTTGCATTTGATGGTAATGATCTCTACATCGGCGATGTCGGCCAAGGCACGCGTGAGGAGGTCAATGTGTCGGTAGGCTCCAACGCCGGAAGAGGGCTCAATTACGGTTGGCGGCTGATGGAAGGATCAGCCTGTTTTAATCCTTCAAGCAATTGCAACAACGGCGGACTGACCTTGCCGATTGTTGAATATGCACATGACAACGGAGCTTGTTCTATCACCGGCGGCTATGTCTATCGAGGCCAGGTAGTGCCGGCAATCCAAGGAACCTATTTCTATGCAGATTTCTGCGCAGGCTTTGTCCGCAGCTTCCGCTTTAATAATGGCGTTGTTATCGAGCGCACAGAATGGCCGTTGCTCGCTGCTCCCGCAATCACAAGCTTCGGTCAAGATGGCCTTGGAGAACTCTATATCACTACTCAGAGTGGCAGTGTGTTTCGGATCGTCCCAAATTAGATTCCTCCCAGGAATTTCATGGCCCAGCCGCTCGTCGTAGCCTGGTTTACGATTCTTGCCAACTTTGCTATAGTTCGCCAGGTAAGGGACTTATGGGACTCGAACCGAACTACATCATCATCGATGGACAAACTTTTTCCAAGGCGAAGCTGGCGCTGGACAATCACGTTTATAAGAACTGTCAAATCGACGACTGCGATCTGTATTATAGTGGCGGACAATATGAACTCCTTGATACCCATATCACCAACTCTCGCCTGATCCTGAACCACCCCGCTAAGGGCATTTATAACGCCTTACAGATCTTCAAAATGAAATCACCCGGATCTCGCATTATCTTCGAATAATCTTCGACGCAGGCCTTCTTGTCCTATACCTACGACTACACAAAGGCTACAGCCAGGGAAAGCGCTTCCCGACGATATTGGCGTCTCATGAAGATGACGCTGACCCGCCTCGTGAGAACCAAAACCTTCCGATTCGACGGTCGGGAGTACGAGTACCTGTACCACATGTACAACAAGGCCTGGAAAAACGAGCGCGGGATAGAGATCCCGATCTTCCAGGAAGTTGTGATGCGATACCAAAGCCAGCGGATCCTTGAACTCGGCAACGTCCTCGCCCACTACTGTCCTGTTCAGCATGACATCGTCGACAAGTATGAGATCGCTCCTGGTGTCATAAACCAGGACATCGTCGAATTTGCTCCTCAGCAGAAGTATGATTTGATCATTAGCATTTCAACCTTGGAGCATGTCGGCTGGGATGAAACTCCGCGTGAACCTGACAAACTTCTTCGGGCCATTGAGTATTTGAAGGAACGATGCCTTGCCCCAGCCGGCACCCTGATGGCCAGCTTGCCGCTGGGCTACAATACCTACTTTGACGGGCTCATTGAAAACGGTCAATCACCGTTCACCACGCAGCATTTTCTCAAGCGGATTTCCAAGAAGAACTACTGGATCGAATCAGATTGGGAGAGTTGTCGGACTGTGCCTTATGGACGATCCGTCGCGAATGCTCTGTGTATCGGTATCATCCGCGGGTAATCGCGTTCATGAACGCATAAACTCTGTGACGTGTCGTTTGAGCTTTGTTTTCGACTGAATCGCAATACCGATCACTCTTTATGTACTTCATTTCTTCCCACCATCGCAGAAAGCTCTTTTACCTTCCAAGCCTGCCCCTACGACAATGACTTTGGTGCTTCGAAACATCCGTTGATTCATACATCTCGTTGGATGTGGGTAGATGCTCAGTCTAATCAGACATGTGATGGACTGCCACAGCGGGGCGCCTTAGGAGATGAAGAGATGCAGATCACCGATATCCAAACGCCAGACGCGTACGCACAATCTATTTATTAACCGGCACGTTCTCCGTGCGCTTGACGATCTCGATCGGCTGGAAGACCGGGTCTTGTGAGCCTTGGGACGACTCAGCTTCAACGCGCTGGAGGAATGAGGCAGGGCCGTTCAACGAAGCATAATTCAATCCGACTTCGACGTCGAACGTCTTGGTATCTTTCGGCGTTGGAAACGTGAATAGTTCTTCTCTGGTTTCTTCAGGCTTGAGAACGGTGTCCTCGGCCACTTTCACAGCCTCGAAGTCAAAGACGGTCTTCTGTCCTTGGACGTCGAGATACGTTCGCCCGTAGACACGCGTATCAGAAAACACCGTTTTGAGGTTCTTACCCTTGATATCCAGATTCAAGACCACGGCTGCCCAGGCAGGATGGGTCGCGGGCAGATTATGCGGAACTAGACTTTGAACCTTTACCAGAACAGTCGTCTTGTCCCCGTCGATCTTCGTCTGTACATCCAGCTTTGCCGCTTCCTGACGCAACTTGCCGATACGCCCGGGAAACGTATGGTTCGCGATTTTACGTTTCTTCTCCCCATTCGCCGACTCCCCTACTTGTTGAGGCATATGGCAACTCTGGCATTCTTTCCCGGACTTGACGGCACGGCTCTGGTCCCAATTTCCAAGCAAATCGTTGGATTTGCCCAGGTTTGATGCTGATGGTACGGACTGATGGCAATTCAAACAAAGGTCCGACTTTTGAAACAGACTGAGTTCCATCGATTGATGGGCCAGGTTTTGGACGAAATCCTGGTATGGCCCGTAGAGCGTCTTTCCCCCGATCTCGTACTTCGGTTCCGGTGGATGTTTCGCCCGATCCACATGCTTGATCAGATGACACTGGCTGCAAGCCACGCCGTCCAAAGAAGGGTCGCCCGTTTTTGCTTGGTCCACAAATAGCTGCGCATGGTCCGAAAACTCTCTTACTTGAGGGGCATGGCAGCGAAAACACAGCGACTTGTCCTTTCCCATCGTTGAATTCAAATAGATATCGAGCGACGCGCGAAACGCTGGGGAATGAATGGACTTCGCCAACGGTGAAGTTTCCCACTCTTCATACACGCGTTCGTGACACCGCTTGCATTTGCTGGAATGAGGAAAGGTCTTTTCAATCAATGCTTGATTTGTGGCGTTTTGAGCGAAGACGGTTGTAAAGACGCTATCGTACAGCACAGCAGCACAAATTATACCGACAACACCGAGCCCGACCGCCATGCACTTGTATCGCAGCCTGCCGCACATTCTTCACTTACCTCGCAATTTCAATGGCTGTTCGGTGGCGAAATGCTATCACAGCATGTTCCCTGTGAAGCGTATCTCGTGAAGCGCAGGAACGAAAGAGAGTATGTCCCATCTTTGTTTGCGAGATACGTTTCACGCTTCACGGCGCATGCGCTACAGCGTCTTCACGCGATATGTCAGAAAGTGCCGCTGCGTATATTCCTGAATAATCTTCTTCGCTTCCTCTCGCTCTGCTTCGGTCTCCAACGTCGCAAGGTATCGTTGCTGCAAGAGAGGTTCGGGCATAGGCAGCAGCGAGTAGGTCAGCACGGCCTCTATCGAGGCGGCTGCTGCCGCACCGGTCTTGAGCGTCAACGAAAATGGGACCTTCCTCGTGTTGCCGCCCTTGATGAAGGGATCAGGAATCGGACCGCGAAGTATTTTGTCATAAGGCAACCCAAACTGCTTGGTCTCTTCCGCTAAAGTCTTGCCCGCGGCATCCTTCACCGTGATTGTCAGAAAGAACTGTTTCAACACCGGATCGCCGTCGGGGAAACTGTGCGGGAGACTGCCGACCTTCACGACCCCGGTGCCTTCCACCAGCGTATCGCTCGCCGTCACTTCGACATCTATCCGAGGCATCCATTCAGCCTGAAGGTTCCGATTCTTGAGCATGGTACCGGCGCCGACGACACCGCGAAACCAATGGCGCCCAATGGCTCTGGTCATGGCCCCGCGTCTGGACGTAGAACTCCCGGTCGAGGGTTCCATGTGACAATCCTGGCAAATCGTTCCCGCCAGGATTTCTCCCGGTAAGTTTTTCTGCATCACATCTTTGACCTTGTCGAAATGGCAAGACGCACAAAAACTGACCTCACGGAACCGGTCCGACTGCGCGGCGGGGTGGACAAGGTTCTCCTCGGGATGGGCATACGGACCATAGAACGTGCTCCCTGGCTGCAATTTGAAGGTCGGTGATGAGTGTAGGCTCTTTTCTATCCCATTGATCAAATGGCATGCGGCACAACCGATGCCTTCGATTCTCGGATGGCGGGCGATCACTTGAGCCGCAATCTTCTCGGCATGCTGAGGGAATACGGTCACAGAAGGCACATGGCACGAGAGACATCGTCCCTGTTCTTCCCGCGTCGGGTTTGTCTGTTTCCAAAGACCCAACACGGTACGAAAGACAGGCGATTCCAACGACGTGCCGTGTAGAAGGGCCGCATCGACACGGCCAAAGGTCTTCAAATCCGGCGTCTGCTCTCTGGCGCCTTTCCATTCCTCATAATGACGCTCGTGACATTGCTTGCAGTCCTCGGATCGGATGAACACTTTTTCAATTTCGGCAATCCAGTCCGGCACAGACCGACTATTCGTCTCCTCAGCAATCGCCTGCCCGTGATAGACACTACTCAAGAGACCAACCAGACCGACGAGCAACAGGGAACAGAACCTCGCGATACCCCTGCCGACCCGCAACTTACGGCCATGTCCGTTCGCCTGACCCTTCACGCCTCACCCCTTACCGGCACTATCAATCTCGCCTGCAACCGACAAAGTGAAAATTGACGCCCCAGCCGACCGGATCGCCTGGATCTGCCGGCTCATAGGTTCCAACGGTAAAGTTGCATTCTCTCATGGCTTTCTTAATCGCAAGCCCGAAATCCGCCATATTCCTGATCTCCTGCTTATCGATTTCCTTGATAACGGAACGAACCTTAATCCCTGCATAATCTGCGCGTGAATTCCCTATCACTTCGAATACGGCAACACCCTGCGGTTTCTGAAGTTTGAGTTCTTTTTGAATATCTTCATCGACGGCCCCGACGACAATGCCAAACTCTTCGCCAAGTTTTGAAGCCTCTTCCTCCGTCATCGCTTCACGCTGGCTCGCAGCCTGTGCTATGGCTACATCCGCGGAGATCGGACCATCCAGCAAAAACGCCATCCATCCATAGACAATGGCTTTACACACGAACGATCGAAAACGATCAGCCCTTTTCGCCAACGAGATACGCTTCACGCTTCACGCGATTGGATTACAGCTTGGCAACGGGATCAATGCTAAGTTGAAACCATGGCGCCACGGCCTTCTGGCCGTTTCGCTCTTTATTTTCCCCATTCCAGACGGCGAATGAAACGGTCTGAACGCGACCGGGAACGAGCGTGGCTTCATTCTCTTGTTCTTCGCTCCTCAATGGACGCCGCATCACGACATGCCAGATACCGTCCTTCCATAATGCCTGTCCTTGCACTCTCCCCTGCCTGTCTTTCGTGGTCAACGTGCTGAATCCCCCGCCGATCAAGTCCTCAACAGAAGAAACTCGCCTCGGAATGACCTCGAATGTCCGAACCCCTCCCTCTTTCTTCTCCGGTGTGCGAGCTGCCCGCCGATCGATATCGCTCTGCCAATCCGCTTTCCAATGCCAGATATTGATATAGTGATCCAGTTGTCCCATACAAAAAAATGCAGGCGCATCGCCGAGCGGAAATCCGATCGCGGCTCCGTCCCGAAAGGTGCCCGGAGTCAGCCGATCATTTTTCGTGTTGTCCTGCCATTCAAGAAGAAAGGCGATCTCTGCTCCATTGTGTACAGCCCGCACCGTCAGCGAGTGCACAGTGGGTTCCGGCCACACCGGCCTGGTAATCACTTGCCCGCTCAGAGGAATCGTGATCGGCGAGACGTTCTTCCAACCGGCATCATCGGCGGCGTTCGGCAACTCACCTTGGACGAAATGAGATCGGATCATCATCCCCTCTGAGCTCACAAGAGGAATCCCAAATCCGCCGAGAATACCGGCGATGATGATAAGGCTGGACAGAAATCCAAGACGATGAGAAGGGGAACCGCCGATGGAGGTTATTCGCACAGTCAGGTACTCCGAGATGCAGCTGGACTCAGAATACCACAAACCCAATACGAGACAAACGTGAGGGGCAGGGTTGAACTATAAGAGCTTCAAGCGGCGGATTTTATTTTCTCCGCGTTCGCAGATATAGAGATGGCCTTGTGAATCCATGGCCAACCCAACCGGCGAATTCACGACAGCATCGATGCCGAGCAAACCATCGCCATGTTTCAACATTCCTGCCGATTCCTTCGCGACAAACCGTGCGGCTCCGCAGCCGCCGATATTCTTGTCTTCGTACCCACTGTCTCCGTTTCCCGCCACGGTGGTAATGGTACCGGTCTTTGCATCAACCTTGCGGATCCGATGATTCATGGTATCGGAGATATAGAGATTGTCATCTTGATCGAAAATCACGGCTTCTGGGGCATGCAGCATCGCTCTGACGGAAGACTTATCGTCACCGTCGTATCCGTACCGGCAGACTCCTGCAACGGTCGAGATTATTCCTGTCCGGCAGTCGATCTTTCGGACTCGATTGCTGCCCTTGTCGACCACGTACACGTCGCCCTTGGCATCAACCGCTAGTCCGACGATGTCATAGAGGCGGGCGTCCATCGCCGGTCTTCCGTCATCCAAATACATGGACATATCCAGCCCGTCGGAACAGACCGGCATGAGCCATCCCTGATCATCGCTAAAATCGATTCCGATCGCGTCGCCCGACAGCACAACCAAATTTCTGGCCACCAAAGGCTGTTCGCGAGCTTCATCTTCGGCCGTCCAGGTTCCTGCGATCGTCGTCACCAATCCCGTCTTAGAATCAAACCGCCGTACTTTGTGCGCTTGCGTATCGGCGATATAGAGAACATCTTCGCGATCAAAGGCGATCGCCGCAGGCCAGGTCAGATTGACTTGCAGCGCGGGTCCGTCTCCATTGAACCCGTGCTGACCGGTGCCGACCACCGTGGTAATAATGCCGGTTGCATGGTCGACCTTTCGAATCCGGTTGCTTCCGGAATCACAGATGTACAAATTGTTCTGGGAATCGAACGCCACACCCAGAGGCAGATAGAGGCCCGCTTCACCACAAAGACCTTCGTCGCCGCTGTAACACGTCTCCCCAATTCCGGCAAAATTGTGGAGCGTGCCTTCGTGGAGATTGATGCGTCGCACTCGGTCAGACCCAGACTCGGCAAAGTAGAGCCACTGCTCCGTCTTGTCGAGCGCGATGTGATGGGGGAGCGGGATTCCGGCTTTCACCGCGCGCTTGCCGTCACCCGTGCTTCGGGCCTTGCCGTTTCCGGCAAAGGTTTCAATGTATCCTGCAGCCAAACCGAGTTCGGTTTCCATAAGTACGACGCTCGTTAGGAGGCTGTTAAAAGATTATTTTTCCGCTC
>CAZPNQ010000109.1:0-13363 GCA_964587955.1 uncultured Nitrospira sp. | reverse complement strand
ACACCTTCATCGCCAACTCACGGCGCTGCGCCGTGAGTTGGCGATGAAGGTGTTCCAGCATACGTCACGTTACGACGGATTGATCGCCGGCTACCTGGAGAAACACGCTCAGGCTAGAGAGGTTAAGTTTCCAAAAGTGTTGTCGCTTCAGTTTGAGTTGGCAGAGTCCCTCCGCTATGGAGAGAATCCTCACCAGCAGGGCGCGTTCTACCGTGAATTGGACAGCAGGGAGCCGTCCGTGTCCCGCGGGAAGATTCTGCATGGCAAGGCGATGTCCTACAATAACTTCCTCGATGCGAATTCTGCGCTCGAGTTGGTGAAGGAATATGAAGAGACGGCTGTCGCCATCATCAAGCACAATAATCCCTGTGGGGCGGCGCTCGGTGAGACGCCGCTGGAGGCGTATGTCAAGGCGAGAGAGACTGATCCCGTGTCTGCTTTCGGCGGTGTGATTGCCTTCAACCGGCCGGTGGATCTGGCGGCGGCCAAGGAAATCACCTCCACGTTCGTTGAGGTGGTGATCGCTCCGGGATTTGCCGAAGACGCATTGGCTGAGTTGAAGCGGAAGAAAGATCTGCGTTTGTTGGACGTGGGCCCCTTGACGAAGGTGAAGCAGGAAGGGTTTGACCTGAAGAAACTGGTCGGCGGACTCATTGTCCAGGATCGCGATCTCGGCGTCTTGTCGGACCTGCGGACGCTTGCCGTCCCGACCATCCGTAAGCCGACGGATGCAGAATACGCTGCGTGTGCGTTTGCGTGGAAAGTCTGCAAACACGTCAAGTCCAACGCCATTATCTATGCCAAACCTGGCCAGACCGTCGGTATTGGGGCAGGACAAATGAGCCGTGTGGATTCCGTGAAGTTGGCGGCCATGAAAGCACAAATGCCGGTCAAAGGCTGTATCATGGCTTCGGACGCGTTCTTTCCGTTCCGCGATGGCCTCGATGCCGCAGCCGAAGTCGGTATTACGGCGGTCATTCAACCCGGCGGATCAATCCGGGATGCGGAGATCGTCAAAGCTGCCGACGAGCACGGAATGACGATGATTCTGACGGGCATGCGGCACTTCAGACACTAGGCAGATAAGGTTAAGGCTGAGGTTGAGATTAAGTTGAGAGGATGCTTGAATTGTTTCCGATCTCAGCCTTGACCTCAACCTGAACCTCACTGTTCTCTTGCGACACCAGCGAAAATTTCTCCTGCCAGACGGTACTATTCGCGAAAGGTAGACCCGTGAAAATTCTTGTTGTCGGCAGCGGGGGACGCGAGCATGCGATAGTCTGGAAACTCGCGCAGAGTCCGCGCAAGCCGGCTCTGTATTGTGCCCCCGGCAATGCGGGGATCGCTTCGTTGGCGACATGCATTCCGATTCAGTCGGACGACGTGGCCGGCCTCAAAGACTTCGCGCTCCGGGAAAAGATTGACGTGACGGTGATCGGGCCTGAAGCGCCCCTCGCGTTGGGCATCGTTGACGAATTTCGCAAAGCTCGGCTCAACGTGTTCGGCCCGACCAAGAATGCCGCCCGTGTGGAAGCAAGCAAGATCTTCTCGAAGGAGATGATGGCACGAGCGAAGATTCGAACGGCTCATGCCAAGAGTTTCGAGAAGATTGCGGACGCACTCGACTATGTCGAGCGACAGGCGTTACCGTTGGTGATCAAAGCGGATGGGCTGGCACAAGGCAAAGGTGTGATCATTGCGACCACTCGTGACCAGGCGAGGCAGGCGATCGTGGATTCGATGGAAAAGACGGTGTTCGGTCAGGCCGGCAAACAGGTGCTGGTCGAGCAGTTTCTCGACGGCGAGGAACTGACGATCATGGCGTTCACCGACGGCAAGACCGTCGTACCGATGCCGCCGGCGCAGGACCATAAGCGCGTTGGTAATGGCGATACGGGGTTGAATACCGGCGGGATGGGAGCCTATTGTCCTGCACCGCTTGGGACATCCCAGCTTCGAGATCAAGTTTTACATGAGGTCTTGCAGCCGATGGTGGACGCCATGGCCCAGCTCGGTTCGCCATTCCAAGGGGTGCTGTACGCGGGACTGATGGTGGTGAAGGGGACGCCGTACGTGCTCGAATTCAACGCTCGAATGGGCGATCCTGAAACACAAGTGGTACTGCCCTTGCTCAAGACCGATTTTCTTGACGTCATCGAATCGGTGACCGAACATCGACTTGATCAGCTTCCAGTGGAGTGGCATCCGGACGCGGCGGTTTGTGTGGTGATGGCATCGAAAGGTTATCCGGGTCCATATCAGCAAGGGGTACCGATCTCAGGCTTACCTTCGATCGCTTCCACAGCAACTTCGGTAGTCTTTCATGCGGGAACAGCACGGAAGGAAAATGAGATCGTGACAGCTGGTGGCCGCGTCCTCGGCGTTTTCGGTCGAGGACGAACGTTAGCAGAGGCACAATCTGAAGCCTATCGAATCGCGAAGACGATTTCCTTTGAGGGGTGCCATTTCCGCACGGACATCGCACACCGGGCCCTCAAAACATAAGTCTGAGCAAATCCACCCATCTTCGAATGACCGATTCGGCAATGCTGCCGACGATATCCGCCTGCCGCTGATGGAGATCTACCTAACGAAGTGGGACTAGCCCACATTATTCATGAAGGTTCGTGGCGAAATCGCGCAGTCGCGTTGCGAGACGGGCACGCGGAGTTCCGAGGAACCAAGGCATACTTGAACAGTATGTCGAGGTTGCGAGGGGCGAGCCTGCCCGCTGGCCACGAGGAACCGTGGCCAGGCTCGTCGCAGCAGTGAATCCGCGATTGTCGTAGAAGCGTTCATGAACAATGCGGGCTAGGCCCAAACAGCCTGGGCCGTTCTTCTTCTTAGCCGATACGTTCGATCTGTTAGAATAGCGTCCCACGATGATCGTTGCACATCTGATGTACGCGATGATTTCTGTCAAAGGGGAGGGGCCATGAAATGCCATCCACGGCAGGTAATCGGTATAGTAGTCGGTTTCGGTTTCGCGCTGGGCATGGCGGGATGTGATTATTGGCCTCCTGCCTTGCAGGCTGAGATCGAGCAATTGCGGTCTGAGGTCCAGACTGCGTCCATAGAGAAGGCTCAGCTTCAGGCTCAGGTCACTGACTTGTCCAAAACCAAACAGGAACTGCAGGGTCAGCTCGATGAACTCAGCCGCATCAACCGTGAAAAAACCGGCATGATCACCAGTCTTCAAAACCAGTTGGATACAGTACGCGCGAGAGCGTTGAAAGCGATGACTCCAAGGGCGCTGTCTCACAAACCATCGACAAAACCGACTATGAAAGCGAGGCCGGCTTCAAAAAGCATCGCCAAGTCACCGGCCAATAAAAGTCACACTCCAAAGGCAGTGGGTATCCGATAATCAGCCTACCAGCCTAAGAAGAGGAGGGCGTCGTATTCGATGAAGATGTTGACGGGCTTGTGGATGCCGCTGGTGCTGCGGCTGGAGCCGAAGATGTTGAAGTTGTCGGTGCCGAAGGCGCTGATTCCTTCTTCTCTTCCGTCTTGGCACCGGCCTCACCACCTGCACTCGATGGCGGTTTGAGTTTATCGGAATAGTCGGTGACGTACCACCCACTCCCCTTAAACATGATTCCAGGCGACGAAATCAGCCGTCTGACCGCTTTCCCACATCGATCACACGTCGAGAGCGGATCATCTTTGATGCTTTGCTTCACTTCGAAACGATACGAACAGCCCTCACACTGATATTCGTAGATCGGCACCGCGTTCCTCCCTTTTAGCGTTGCATAGAGCCAGATGAGCCAACCTTTCCCTACTCTAACTTCGCGAGCGCCTGCTCCAGTCGCTCCAGTCCTCGGGTAATGTTCGCCATGCTGGTGGCATAGGACAGTCGGAGATGCTCCGAGCTTCCAAAGGGCTCACCGGGAATGACGGCGATTCGGGCATCATGCAAGAGGTACTGTGCCACGTCATTCGGCGTCTTGAGCATACCCGAGGAACTGCGTTTCCCCAATATTCCTTTGATATTTGGAAAGGCATAGAAGGCCCCACTCGGCATTCGGCATGATACACCGTGAATCTTGTTCAATCCATCCACGATGACAGTCCTGCGGAGGGAAAATTCTTCGACCATTTTGCGAGTGAAGGGTTCCCCCAGCCGCAATGCGGCGACGGCGGCCTTCTGCGAGATCGAACAGGGATTCGAAGTGCTCTGGCTCTGAATATTAGCCATCGCCGTCATCAGATCTTTTGGACCGGCCGCGTATCCGATTCGCCACCCTGTCATGGCATACGACTTTGATACGCCGTTGACAATGATCGTTCTCGCAGCAATCTCCGGCCCCAACGAGGCAATGCTGACGTGTGTGGCGCCATCGTAGAGCACCTTTTCATAAATCTCATCTGAGATGACAAGGAGGTCATGCCGGACTGCTGCTGAGGCGATCTGTTCCAGTGTTCCCCGGTCATATGTGGCTCCGGTAGGGTTGCACGGACTATTGACGATGATGGCCTTGGTTTTCGACGTAATGATCCGTTCCAACTCCGATGCATGGACTGCATAACCGTCTTCCTCTTTGGTTGGTAACAGAATTGGGGTCGCATCGTTGAGCAGCGCCTGATCCGAATAGGAAACCCAGTAGGGGATTGGAATGATAATTTCGTCACCCGCTTCGAGCAGGGCTTCTGCCAGATTATACAGAGAATGTTTCGCTCCACACGATACGAGGATTTGAGACTTTTCATACCGAACACCAAGTTCAATTTGGAGCTTGTCGGCGATGGCTCCCCGCAACTCGTCGGTTCCGGAGGAGGGTGTGTACTTGGTAAACCCTTCGCGTATGGCCGCTTCTGCCGCAGCCTTTACCGGTTCCGGTGTGTCGAAATCCGGCTCGCCGGCTGAAAAGTCGATGACGTCCAGACCTTGCGCCGCCATGGCCTTGGCGGTGGCCGCCATGGCCAGTGTCGGGGAAGGTGCAATACGACTCACACGTGCCGCCAATTTCATGATTTCAGACTCCGAATTCGAGCTTGTAGGCGTCGGGCTACTTCCGGATGAAGAAAATCGATCAAGTTTCCACCGTGCTGCGCCACGTCTTTAATGATCGTCGAGGACAAATACGAGTATTCTTCGCTGGGCATCAGGAATACGGTCTCCACCGTCTTAGCAAGTTTTCGGTTGACGAGCGCCATCTGAAACTCATGTTCGAAATCGGAAATAGCCCGTAAGCCACGGATGATCGCATGGGCACCTGAACGCTCGACATAATCGACGAGCAACCCGTCAAACGAGGTCACCTCGACCTGTCCTACATCCTTCATGACCAGCTTGACCATGTCAAGGCGTTCTGCCAAGTTGAAAAGTGGGTGTTTGGAGGGATTCGGAGCAATGGCCACGACCACCTTGTCGAATACGCGGAGGCTGCGGGTAATGATATCGGCATGACCATGCGTAATAGGATCAAAAGTGCCTGGATAGATACCGATTTTCATGCGGGGACTGTGTGAGAGTAAAGGGATAGGGCTGTATCCCCATAGCGATACTGGCGCAAAAACTGGGCACATCCCAGCGACGTGGGGAGGGAAGTTTTCGTAGCATGTTCAATGATCAGCCATGAATCCGGAGCAAACAGATCATTGGTCTTTGGTTCTGTGAGTAGTGAGAGAAGCTCTGCTGTCTCGGCATAGGGTGGATCGGCAAAGACGATATCATAGGGACCGTTCCATTGATCGGAACGGATCAGAAAGTCTCGGACGGTCTTGTTCACCACGGATATCTCATCACCGAGATGACACAGCGCCAAGTTTTGCTGCAGCAGTTTTAGTGCATCCCGGGTGGATTCTACGGAAGTCACGTGCTTAGCACCACGGCTTACAGCCTCGATTCCCACGGCTCCCGTCCCAGCGTAGAGATCCAGAAAGCGGCTGTTGGCAAGCCGATTGCCGAAAATTGAAAACAAGGCTTCTCGAACCCTGTCAGAGGTTGGACGAAGAGCGAGTTTTCCGGGCCCGTAAAGTCGGCGACCTCGGTGGATACCGGCGATCACACGCATACCAGACAACATCGTCTTGAATGCCGAACTCTAACATAGCGTTTTTGTAGGGGTCAAGAAATGCGGAGGCAGGCTGAACATACTGAGCTGCGATGGGGCCGGCTGGATTGTCGTGCTCTTTTGACCGTCTTCTTGCAGAAGACTATAATGCGATCATTGTACTCCTCTGCCCCGTAAGGGGAGACATGATCACCCTCGGCTCCGGGAGGACCAGCGGGTTCGGGGCCTCGAGCCCGGATCAAGATGATCTACCGAGTCGCGACAGTCTGGGGTTCGCGGGCAGCCAAGCTCTTTCTACGGTTGTTAGAGATGGTGCGGTCGATGATGGCGCCGCAATTGATACATTTCCATGCATAGAACACGAGAAAAAAATCTGAGAACCGTTCCAGCATCATCATACCTTTGCACTTCGGACATTCCATTGATCCCTCCCAAGGTGGCTACGTTCACAGCTGATGGCAAAGTTAAGCAAGAGCTGCACCAATTTGTCATATTTCAATATTTCAATGGGTTATGTATTACGTAGTTGCCTCAGGTGGGTAATTCCCCCTTAGTTGTCGGTACAAAAGAGTTCGGGCCGTCATTTTTTTGTCACCGAAAGGTCCATACAGTGGGCAAAGGGGAAAAAAAAGGCATTGTATCCTGGCCCCAAACCGAGCGCCCTCGCGAGCGTCTCCTTGCCAAGGGACCTGAGGCCCTCTCCGATGCGCATCTCCTGGCGATTTTGTTACGCACCGGCCGTCGCGATTCCTCCGCCGTGCAAGTGGCCATTGAACTTCTCAATCGGGTAGGTGGACTGGGAGGCTTGGCGGCGTGCGGTATCGAAGAACTCTGCGCCATCCCGGGCGTCGGTCCGGCAAAAGCGGCTCAACTCAAGGCGGCATTGGCGTTAGGGAGACGGTCTCTCGCTGTTCCGATGTCCACCGGCACACGTATTTCATCGAGTGCGGATCTGTTCGAACATTTTCATCCTGCACTTCGTGATGTGAAGCACGAACTCTTCAAGGTCGTGTTGCTGGATGCAAAGAATACCGTGATCAGGGAGACCACCGTCTCAGAGGGCAGTCTCACACTCAGCATCGTGCATCCGCGCGAGGTCTTTGCGCTCGCGGTACGTGAATCGGCAGCTGCCGTCATCTTTCTTCACAATCATCCCAGCGGAGATCCAACACCAAGCCCGGAAGATCGGCAATTGACCGATCGACTCGTGACAGCTGGGAAGCTGTTGGGGATTCGCGTATTGGACCATATCATCGTCGGAGACGGCCGGTATGTGAGTTTTGCCGACCGTGGATGGATGGGGCAGCAGAATGAGTACGAAGACTCATGAATCGGGTTCGACCAGAATTCGGCATAAAAACACGAGGAGGGGAATGACCTAAACCCTATAGTTCAACAAGGAGGGCAGATCATGGAAACAGCCCGTGCGGAGCCCATCAGAAATGTGGCGATCGTATCCAATGCCGGTGCGGGCAAGACCTCTCTCTGCGAGGCCTTGCTCTATGTCGGGGGCATCGTTCCCATGCTCGGTTCCGTGACCCAGGGTACCACCGTTTCTGATTTTGAGCCGGAAGAGCTCCGTCATCGCACGTCGACCAGTACCAGTCTCCTTCAATTCTCGTGGAATCACACGCACATCAATCTGATTGATCCCCCCGGAGCGCTTGATCTTCTCGGTGAACCGCTTGCAGCCGTGCAGGCCGTCGATGCGGTCATACTTCTTCTGAGCGGAAACGCGGGAGTAAGAACGGAGCTGGCCCGGCTATGGACGAGGATCAAAGAGTTGGACCTCCCGAGTCTGGTGTTCGTCAATGGACTGGATAAGGAAGGCACATCGTTCGAGATCGCTCTGGAAGCGTGTCGCACACAGCTCGACCGCACTCCAATCCCGATGACGGTCCCGATCAAACAAGGGGAAACTTTGGACGGGGTGATCGATGTGCGGCATGCGAGGCTTATGCGGTCTGGACCGAGTTCCGCCAAAGTCGAACAGCTACCGGTTTCAAATAGCCTGGAGAGCATTCTGAGCGCAGCGCGCAAGCAGCTCGTAGAGGCAGTTGCCGAAAGTGGGGAGGCCTTGTTGGAGACTTACCTAACCCAGGGAGAGTTGAGCCAAGAAGATCTTCTACAAGGACTCCGACGCGACATCCGGACGAATCAATTTCTACCCGTGTATAGCGGCTCCGCTACGCAGAACATTGGCATCTGGTCCCTGTTAGACGCTATTGTGACCTTATTGCCGTCACCTGCCGAGCGTGGTGTAACCCATCCGTGGCACGGCACTCATCCGGAGACTCAGGGAGCGGGTGAGCGAAAGGGGAGTCCACAAGAATCGTTTTCTGCCTACGTCTTCAAAACCGTCATCGACCCGTTTGTGGGTCGACTGTCCTATTGCCGTGTCGTGTCCGGAACGGTCCATGCCGATGCCACCGTGCTGAATACCACCAAACAGGTACGGGAAAAGCTCGGCCACTTTTACACGGTCTTGGGCAAACGCCATGTGGCGGTGGAGTCCGCGAGTGGAGGGGAAATCGTGGCGATTGCGAAGCTCAAGGATACGCATACCGGTGATACGTTGTGTCATGAGAACGCTCCCATCTGTTACCCCATGTTGAATCTATCCAAGCCCATCTTGTCGTTCGCGATTGAAGCCAAATCCAAAGCGGATATCGATAAGGTCAGCCTGGGCCTTCACAAGCTCATCGAGGAAGACCCCACCCTGGAATTCGCGCGCAATGCTGAAACCAAAGAAATGGTGCTCAGCGGCATGGGACAGTTCCACATCGATTTGGCCCTCGAGAAACTCCATCGAAAGTTCGGGGCCGACGTCACGCTCCATACGCCGAAGATTCCATACCGGGAAACGCTCAAGGCGAGGGTGCAGGCGCAGGGCAAACACAAGAAACAAACCGGCGGTCATGGGCAATACGGCGATTGTTGGCTCGAAGTGGCGCCTCTCCCGCGCGGCAACGGATATGGATTTGAGAATCGCGTGGTCGGAGGGGCGATTCCTCGAAATTTCATTCCTGCCGTGGAAAAAGGAGTGATCGAGGCCATGCATGAAGGTCCGTTGGGCGGATTTCCAGTCGTCGACGTGGAGGTGGCCGTCTATGATGGATCCTTTCACGTGGTCGATTCGTCCGAGATGGCCTTCAAGATCGCAGGATCCATGGCGTTCAAGAAAGCCATGGAGACCGCACATCCAGTATTACTTGAGCCTGTCATGACGGTAGAAATCGACACGCCGACCGACGCAGTCGGCGCGGTCATGGGAGACTTGAACGCACGACGGGGTCGTATCGTGGCCGTCAACGCGCAGGATCATGCCGAACAGATCACGGCGCTGGTTCCGCTTGCCGAGCTGCTTCGATATGCGACGGCCCTGAATGCCATGACCGGCGGTCGGGGCAGCTATGTCATGGACTTTGCACAGTATGATGAGGTGCCGAAGGAGCTGGCTGCCAAGGTCATCGAGCGGCATAAAGCGAAAGGACAAGCCGCCACGGCACATTGAGATTTTCAGTCCGAGGATTTGAGCACGACATAAAATGCGCGGTTTTCCCGAAGCACGCGGAGTAAGAGCGTATCCCCTTGTCTCGATCGCGCGAGGACTGCCGTCACTTCTCCTACCGAAGAGACTTCCTTACGGTTGATCTCCTTAATGAGATCGCCTTCCCGGAGGCCTTCGGCCTGAGCAAGACTGTTTGGCTCAACCTTTACGATTAACACGCCTTTCGTCTCAGGGAGCTTGAATCGCTCCGCGAGGGAAGCCGTCAAGTCTTGGAGGTCAAGGCCAAGTCTGACTTCCAACTTCTCTTCTTGTTGGGGAAGCGATGCGACGACTTTAGGTTCACGTCGTTCAGTGAGCGGCACCTCCATCATCATATGTTTTAAATCCCGGACGACTTCAATCCTTGAGGTCGCGCCGGGGGGCAGTGTCGCGATAAGACGAGACAGTTTATTGGGTGAATCGACAAGTGCACCGTCTATTCGGACGATGATATCGCCTGGCTTGATCCCAGCCAAGGCGGCAGGGTCTTTTTCGAAGACTTCGTTCACGAGCACGCCCTCGCCTTCGGCGACTCCGAATTTTTTCGCCAACTCAGCCGTCAACGGCTGAATCCCCACACCGAGCCAGCCCCGCACGACTTTGCCCTTTGCGAGTAACTGTTCGATAACCTGCTTGGCCATATTCGAGGGGATGGCGAATCCGATGCCTTGAGCGAAATTGATGATGGCCGTATTGATGCCGATCACCTCGCCTCGGAGGTTAAAGAGCGGGCCGCCTGAATTTCCGGGATTGATCGAGGCATCAGTCTGGATGAAGTTTTCGTACCGTGAGAGGTTGATATTTTCGCGGCCGATGCCGCTGACGACCCCGAGCGTGACGGTCCGGTCCAGTCCGAACGGATTTCCGACGGCCAGCACCCATTGACCAACCTTGACGCCGGCGGAATCACCGAATCGTGCGCTGGGCAACGGCCGATCAGTGGTCACTTTAAGCACCGCTAAATCGGTGTCGGGATCTTTGCCGACCACATGCGCAATGAGCTTGGTCTTATCGGAAAACCGCACTTCAATTTCAGTCGCATCGCCGATCACATGATTGTTCGTCACGATATGGCCTTCGCCGTCGACAATCAGGCCCGAGCCTGAACCTGAGGCATTCGGCGTACGCTCACCGGATCCTTCGCGAAGCCTGCCGGCACTGGTGAGGGGGAAAAGATTGACGACAGAAGGCTTGGTCTGTTCAGCGAGTTCGGTAATGACGGCTTGGATCTCTTCCAGCATGCGAATGCCGGGTGAGTCGGCTGATACGGCCTCCGCCTGGCCGCTTCCTATGACATAGAGAAGCAGAAGAACAACAACACAACGCAGCACACGCGATGATGGAAATGCGCCGGCTAACATCGAGCGGTATTGTATCTGATCTCGGTCGATGTGCCTACTGTCCGTCTATGCCGATCTTGTGAGCGAGGTGGTCAGGGGGCGTTGGCCGGTAAACCATGAAACGAGTTGATCGAGCTCCGTCTGAGCACCGATCAAGATCACGACGTCGCCGGGTCGGAACAGGAGATCGTTGGTCGGGGCCAACAGAAAAGGCCCTCGTAATACCGTGGCCACATACGCGGAAGAATACTGTGGAAGCGCGCTGAGCGGCTGTCCGGACGCGGCAGCTCCTCGAACGACGGTCAGCCGTTCAATACCTCCCGAACGAAGCGCCAAATCACGCTGGAGGGTGAGCAGGTCCTGATGGACCGTCTCGATTTTGAGCTCACGAATCTGAGCGTCAACGTCGATCAATGATCGCTTCAACTCTTGAATGCGAGAGACGGCATCGGTAAGCGTTTGATTGATGACAGGCAGAACGGAATCAGGGTGACGCTGGTGCAGAAGTCGATCGGAGACTTGTCCCACGATTTGTTGGCCGACCTTGGCCGCGACATCGTCAATTTGCTGAAGCAACGTGGACGCCTGCCAATGGAGACGAACAATCTGAACCTTGCGATTGACCAGCTCAGAAATGGAAAGAATGGTTTCATAGAACGCATGCCCGGTAATGGAAAGCTCTTTGTGTATGCGCCCAAGAAGTTCAAATGTCATAGTCCGATAAGATAGATTATGTTAACTTCCATGTTTGCCTTTGCCACCTATCGACCTTCTTTCGCGCCGACAATTCCTTACCTTCATAACGGATCGTGATTCGGAGGTCAATTGCGCAGGAGTTTTTTGATGTCCCGTAAATCCAGGATTGAGTAAGGATTGCTTCACTATATCCCGAGGCCATTCGTAATCCCCTGCTCGCTCCGAATCGTCATTAGCTTCATCCCTGTGGCGATGCCGATTTGCAATCACTCCGCGTATGCTCGTATGATCCGGAACAATGAACTGTACGAAATGCAAGACCAAAGCGGTGCTCAAACTACCTCGCCACAATGCAGCATTCTGCAACAATTGCTTTAATAATTTCGTCCAAGATCAGGTTTTGAAAGCGATTAAATCACAAGAGATGTTTGCAAAGCATGACCGGATCTTGGTCGCCGTTTCAGGCGGCAAGGATAGTTTGGCTCTCTGGAATATTCTCTTGAAGCTTGGCTACAAGACCGATGCGCTCTATGTGAACCTTGGAATCGGGAGCTATTCCGAATCATCTCAGAAAAAAGTCGTGCATTTTTCCGAGACCATGGCCGCAGAATACGGAGCTGTGCTCCATGTCCATACAGTCGAGCGGCAGGAAGGAGCCGGAATTCGCGAGCTGGCGATGATGGCCCACCGTCCGACTTGCTCGACATGCGGCACGATCAAACGCTATCAATTCAACCATGCTGCGATCCGGCATGAGTATGATGTCATGGCGACCGGACACAATTTGGATGATGAGGCGGCTCGCCTGCTCGGGAATGTGCTGCACTGGCAACATGAATACCTCGAGAAACAGGGTCCCAGCCTTCCCGCTTCCGTCGAGGGATTCGCCAAGAAAGTGAAGCCCCTATATCGCTTGACCGAGCGCGAATTGGCGGCCTATTGCGTCTTGAATAAGATCGACTATGTCGTTGAGGAATGTCCCATGGCGCAAGGAGCGCGCACGCTCCTCTACAAGGAAGTGTTAAATCGTCTGGAAACCGAGTCACCCGGCACCAAACAGATGTTTTACTGGGGGTTTCTTGAGAAATCCCGCATGACCGACACCTCCACGAGCATCAGGGAAAAAGATCGCTCGGCTTTGCACCCCTGCTCTGTCTGTGGCCAACCAACCACGGCCGAGATCTGTTCCTACTGTAAGCTCATGGCCCGGGCAAAAACTTCGACATCGCGTTGACCCATTCGGCTCTTGCAAACCGTTTCTACACTCCGTAAGCTGATTTGTAACATCACGTTTCTTACTCGTATCGTATGGCAACGACCCCACGCGATTACTATCACATCCTAGGCGTGCCCCGAACCGCCTCGCCCGACGACATCAAAAAAGCTTTTCGACGCTTGGCCCGCCAGTACCATCCCGATCTTCATGCCGGTGCGAAGAAGGCCGAGATGGAAAAAAAATTTAAAGAACTCAATGAGGCACAAGAGGTCCTGACGGATCCGGAGAAGCGGAAGAAGTATGACCAATATGGGGCCGATTGGGATCAAGCACAAGCCTTCGAGAAAGCTGCCCGCCAGCAGGCCAGGTCACAAGGGTTCGGTGGTCCATGGGGGACTTCTGAAGGAGAGTACACCGGTCAAGCCAGTAGCGGATCCGGAAACGATCACTTCTCCGATTTTTTTGAGAACCTGTTTGGAAATCGCGGACGCACCGGAGCCGGGCGCAGCGGTTCTGGAATGCCGGGCGAGGACATCGAGAC
>CAZPNQ010000108.1:0-13650 GCA_964587955.1 uncultured Nitrospira sp. | reverse complement strand
AAGAATACATGCACGACCTCGTCGATCAAGCGACACAAGAGAGGCTTTCACAAGAACAATTCGGCTTTACTATACTTCCCTACCGACCCGATCAGGCCATTTCTGACCTCCTCGCGCTGCTGGACGACCGCATCGAATCTGAAGGCATCCAAGTAGGTTTACCGGAAGGCTTCCTCCATGACATGTGGATGCTCTGTAACGAAGCAATTGAACCGATCTCTCATCGCATCTGGCTAGAAGAAAACCTGGATGATCGAACCATGACCAAGGCTCGAACAAGGAAGCTGACGTATCAGGCCTTGATCGAGTTTATTGAGTCTCGTGCAAGGAAAAGCAGCGAGTGATAGAAGGCACACAACTGTGCGACATATCGGCACATGGCCAATAGACGGAACGTCTATTGACGGCGTTCAAAAAGGAGAGCAATGAAATGGGGCCAAGGAGATATTGGCTGATGAAGTCTGAGCCATCCAGCTTCTCGATCGACGACTTGATACGATCTCCACATCAGACCACCTGTTGGGATGGAGTACGCAACTATCAAGCCCGTAATTTCATGCGCGGTATGACCGTCGGCGATCAAGTTCTGTTCTACCACAGCAGCGCCGATCCCCCCGCGGTCGTGGGCATCGCGGAAGTCGTCAAAAACGCCTACCCCGATCCTACACAATTCGACAAGAAGGACGATCACTATGATCCGGAGAGCAAACCATCCAAGCCCAGATGGGACATGGTGGACATCAAGTATGTTCGGAAATTCGCGCACAGCTTGACCTTGAACGAGTTGCGGAAAGAGGGCAAGTTGAAAGAAATGGTGTTGTTGCAGAAAGGCTCGCGGCTCTCCGTTCAGCCTGTCACCCCGCGGGAATGGAAACACATCATCAGCCTAGCGTAACGCCTAGTCGTTGACCGACTAGGTACTGGCCTTTCCATCATCCATGTGCCGGTGTTGCCAGTCCAGCCAGGCGTGGCCAAGTTCGTGTGCGAGAATGTATCGGCGGCGGGTCACAGGAAGTCGCTTTCGAACATAGATTGTCTTGGTATCATCATCCCAAATTCCATCGGCATTCGCGTCCCGCTTGTCCATTTCAGCGTCCGACAACTGTCGTACCGAAATTTGATAGCCGAACGGGAGGACAACCCTATTGGGAATCCGTAACATCTTCTTTCGTTCTTTGACCATCGTTCCCATAATCTCGCTCCACTTTCCTCCAACAGCTGACTTAGCCTACCATAACAAGGCAGCGTGAGTGTTGGTCATTTTACCTTTATTAATCCAGGTCTTAGAATTTCCTCTTCGTTCACGACTCCGGCCGCTTTTGGCCACGGCGGCTCCATTAGCAGTCCGCTTATCGAAGAAAATTGTGCATGATTTATCCGCGTAATCCACACGACCCCGTCTGCGTCCGCCTGGTCGGAATCAGGGCCGGAAACCGCGACAAGGTCGAAGTCTCTGGAAGCCATGGACCGCCGGCAGCTGACCTTTGTCTACAGCAATGGCGAGTTCATCCAACCATTTTGACTGAGGAAGAAGACTGGCGGGTGTTGCTCTAGAGGTGATCTATGGGATCATCAACAGTCACTCATCAGCCGTTAGCCAGTTCCCTATTCACACCGCTGATTCTAAGACAGTGTACAAACCATCCCTTGAAATCGACCGGTTCACATCTATCTCAATACAATCAAGACTCAGTCGACCGAGACGGCGGCTGATCTTGTAGGAGCGATTGCACGGTTTCGCCGGCCAACGCTCGTTCCACCGCTTTATCGCGACGCCGCAAAAGGGCAGCAACCGGATCACTCATGTCGAGATGGGGTAGGATCCACGGCGGGGTTCCATTGCGAACCGACTCCAAAACCTCTTTCACGAAGATCAAGTCAGGCGACTTCAGGAGGCTCACTCCTTCTGGCTCTTGAAGGCGGCCTACAAACCCATTTTCGACGAGACGTTCTATTTCCTCCTCTACCAGAGACGAGGGCATATTCAGTTCACTTGACAGTCCCTCTAGGTTCAACGGTCGATCCCCTTTGAGGTAATGATGCCCCAGAACGCGCAATACTTTGAGAGCCAGTTGCTCCCGAAACACGTACGTGCCCTGTTCCCACAACAGACGGGACAAATAGGCCGTGGGATACTGGTGAAAAAAGGAGAACTGCGCCCCAATCAGCACGATCATCCATCCGGTGTACAGCCATAGGAGAAACAGCATGAGCACAGCGAAGCTCGAGTAGATGGCGCTGTAATTGGCGGAGGCTGCCACGAACTTGGCAAATGCTTCTCCGGCGATGATCCAAAGGATGGCCGCCGAAATACCCCCGACGGCGGCAGAGCGCACGTGGACACGGGTATTGGGAATCACCTTGTAGAAGAAGGTGAACACTAGACAGAGCATCAAGAAAGGCACCACTTCGCCGCTCCACACCAGCAGTGTCCCTAACGGCTCCATTTGCACAAGATGCTGGACGAGAGTGTGGCTTTGAAGTGATGCCAGCAAACCGAACGCGCTCACGACAAGAACCGGTCCCACGAGGACCGCACTCAAATAGTCGGTAAACTTCCGCTCCCACGTGCGCCCCTTCTTGACCTGCCAGATCGCATTCAAGGCTTGCTCGATCTTATCGATCAGCGAGTATGTCGTATAAAAGAGGCCGGCAATCCCGAACGCCCCAAGCACGCCCATTTTGATATTGTCCACGAAACCGACGATGGTCGCGGTAATTTCGCGACTCTTGGAGCCAAGCGGCTCCAGCGTCTGAGCCAAGAACGGTTCGATCACATGGTGGACGTCAAAGGCCTTGAGCACCGAAAACATCACCGCCAGAAACGGCACTAACGACAACAACGTCGTATACACCAAACCGGCCGCCCGGGCGTCGAGCAGACGATGGCGGAACTCCATGCCGACGGCGGTAGCCAGCCGAAGAGTCTGAGTGCCCAACCGTTGGACCAGTGACATGGTCGTCAGATCCCCTGTCCAGAGATCCTGCTTCGTAAACTGGGAGATGCGTGTGGAGCGGGTCATGGTCCTGCTCTCCCTAGCAGGGCATTCAACACATGTGACTATCGAATCGCGCTGACAAGCTGATAACGGCTTGTCAGGGTACCATCATTAGATGCTTTTCCCAAGCGGGAGGTACACGGGACCGCGAATGAAGGCATCTGCCGCTGGGTCTGCCGTGCAATCCGTGGCCAAATTGCTCGCCAGTTCGTTTGATGCTCCTGACATAGTGTGATACCGTCCGTCCCCTCATGCCGGATTCGGCTCCCTCCTTCACGCTTGTCGATGTTCCCGGCGGTGCGCCCTTGCTCGGTCACCTAAAAACGTTCAAACGCGCTCCGTTGGAAACAATGTCAGGATGGTGGCGCCAATACGGCGATGCGCTATGCTTTCGGCTCGGTCCGAAGACCCTCCATCTCTTCAGTCATCCCGATCTCGCTGAGCAAATTCTGGTCCAGCAAGCTGACCGCTTTGTGAAAGTCTACGACCCGCGTCGGCCGGTCGGTCTTGCGCTGGTCCTGGGCAATGGATTGGTGACCAGTTCAGGAGAGGTGTGGAAGCGTCATCGGCGCATCATCCAGCCGGTCTTTCACCGCTCCCGTATGGCAACGATGGCCGATCGAATGGTCCAGGTGGGCGAGCAGCGGATTGCGGGTTGGGCCGGCCACGAAGAACAACCGGTCGATATCGCCGCCGAGATGATGCAGCTGGCCCTCGAAGTGATCTCGCAAACAATGTTCACGACAAGTATGGCACAACACATTGAGCACATCAGCCGTGCGCTGCGCGTGAGTCTGAAATACGCATTCGACTCCTTTCATAACCCTTTGCGCCTTCCCAGGTGGGTGCCCACTCAACGCAACCGAGAATTTCGTGCCGTCATGCGGTTCATGGATAGGCTGATTTATGGGCTGCTCGCTGAGCGGCGCCGCACCGGAGTAACACATGGGGATCTCCTCGATCTGCTTCTTCAGGCTCGCGATGAGGAGACCGGCATAGGACTGACCGATCAAGAGCTGCGGGACGAAGCCTTGACGATCTTTGCGGCGGGACACGAGACCACCGCAAACACGCTCGCCTGGACCTGGTATCTCCTCGCGACTCATCCGGAAGCGAAGGCACGGTTTCACGAGGAAGTAGACAGAGTTCTTCAGGGAAGAACGCCAAACGCCAACGACCTCCAGCATCTCCCATACACGCGGGCTATATTCGATGAATCACTCCGTCTGTATCCGCCAGCCCCAGCGGTCCAGCGCAAGGCAGCGACCAACACCATTGTCTGCGGATTGCCATTGTCGGCTGGTGCGCTCGTCCTCGTCGGCACGTACAATCTGCATAGACATCCGGCCTTTTGGACGAACCCCGACCAATTTCTGCCGGAGCGATGGCTGGACGGCACACGACCGGTGCCCCGCTATGCCTATCTCCCGTTCGGCGCAGGACCGCGCGCCTGCGTAGGAATCCATTTCGCGTCAATCGAAGGACCGCTATTGCTTGCCCTGATTGGTCGCCGCTACGACCTGCAACTGGCTCAGGAGACTGTCGAGCCTGAACTCATGGTGACTTTGCGACCGAAAGGTGGCATCAGCATGATGCTCCGACCGCGACCCGTGTCGGCCGTTTCAACCATCTAGAGCCAATGACATCGCTTTCAGCCTCATACACGAGACGGCCTCACGTGTAGCGAGGTGTTGTAGGGATGAGAAGGACTACTGAAGGACTTTATCCGCCGGCTCAATGCACACGCTTTGTGCCCCAACGGGATTGGATACCCTGAGTGTTTTGTTCGAGTGTAATAGGTTGGCTTGAGGCGGTTCTAGTGTGCACTGTTTCGCCACCGAGCACAGCGTTCTTCGGTCGAAGGACTCCGTTTAAAATGTCAGCGACCGCCATGTGACCTCGTTCATTCCAGTGATCATCATCACGAAAGTAAAGCAGCTCCTTGGCAGCGAGTGATCGCAGTAATTCTTCCAGATTGACGACTTCAAAACCAGACTGATCAGCCAGCCGTGCAACAAATTCGTTAAAATGAGGCTTTTCTGACAACGTTGGGAAATCTTCAAACTCAGCTCCATATAATCGGGCATCGCTTGGAGCGATAATGAGGACAACTCGAAAGCCTTCCATATGCGCGAGAGATTTCATGCGTTCAAAGGTCTTTTCAAGTGCATGCCGATGCTGATGCGACTCAACGTATTGCGCGGAATTTTGCGCACGTTTGAGTTGCGTAGGGCTAAATAGCTTCGGTCCAAAGCGAGGCGATACGTACAGCGGAAATGCTGATGCAATTCCATCGATAACATTATGCCCCTTTGTTCGGCTGTCTCCATTCAGGCCTGAGAATGTAGCACGTCCATCCTTGAACTTTCCTATAACCGACTCCCTTCGAATAACGGAGGGAAGACCACAGAGGGTTTCAATGATTGTGTCTCTGAATAGCCACCCAGAGATCGATATCGATCGCTGAACCGGATGCAGATCATCATAGGAATCTTCTAAGTCGTTGCCCTCAAAAATCATCCACAGTAGTAACCCTCCTCTGAGATCGAGTTTATGTGAGTGGATGACATCTTCGAGTAGCAGGAATTCCTGCTTGGGGGAGGCGTCATGAATGCCCATGTTATAGATTGCCTCACCTATTGAACGCTCAAGGAGCTTCACCCACGTCAGACCTTGATCAATCCCCCAGCCAAAAGTGAACGAGTCACCAATTGCCAGAATCTTGTGCCCCTCAAGCTTAGCCGTCTCACGAAACCCCTCATTGTTAATCGATATTGTGACCTGCTTCTTCGAAAAGACTGAAGAGGATAATAAGGGGGAAGCTAACAGCGCCGGTCTGTACATATCTCCATAATGGGAGCCGGCGACGGTATGCCCGGGTTTATGGAGACGAAAATTCTTGTCTGTCGGAAAGTATAAATCAGGATACAGCTCTCCGATCCAGGTGTTCGGATCGGAATACCGATCACCAGATGAGGAAGGCGACTGCGACGAGTTCAGGAAAACACTATACCCGAGATCAAGTAATACGAGACCGACCACGACGGTCGAGGCTCCCAGAGATGCGTCCCGGATCGTCGTATTGCTGAACACTCTTCGGTTCATGGCCCAGGTGAAAAGCAAGCCGAGAAAGACTGATCCGGCCGGAGCGGCGATCAGAATATGTCTGTCTAAAACCTTGACACCCGCAATCGTTTCATCGAGAAACCCTACACATAGAATATAGGTCCACAAAAGCCCGAGGCTGATTGTAGCCCAAAGGATAGTCTTTACCGCAGCGTATTTGTTTCCACTCTCACGTGTACTATTGGAAAGCGACATGGCTGTTTCCTGTTACTGTGAGGTTAGTGCCCTGACCGATGACGATGGTATTGGGATGCAACCTAAGATAGGGTTTTAAAAATAGTCGTGGAAACCCCGCATCCAGGCACGACTTCTGTTCAGCCTAGCCCTTCTTGTTGCCGAATGTCCAGTGGATGCCAGGAGATCCATGTGCCAATAGTTCGGGTAGCATATTGTTAGTCAGTGGTCAGTGATCTAGACTGCTCCCCACTCAAATAATGGTGCCGGAGTTCCATCACCGCTTCTTCAACACGTTATCCCACGTATAGGTTTAGGATTTTTCCAACAGTAGCTGAGACACGAGCTAGATAGGATGCGAGCAGGAAATTTTTTGAACCGGTAGCGGAAACGCTATCCGATACAGAGTATAAAAATTGCGCTGTTCATTGAGCTCCGCCCTCCAAAAGCGTACCCAGCTTTCATTTTGGTGCCCGTCGCGTTAGGAGTGTACGGTCTTGGAAGTTTGGTGGGCCGTGTAGGGGTCGAACCTACGGCCCGCTGATTAAGAGTCAGCTGCTCTACCAACTGAGCTAACGGCCCCACCGGGTTCTAGAAAGATTGAGGTTCAGGTTGGAAAGGGAACCAGCATATGGGCTCCCTCAACCTCAGCCTCAACCTGGTGTTGGTATGTATTTGGTGCGCCTGACAGGATTTGAACCTGTGGCCCTCAGCTCCGGAGGCTGATGCTCTATCCAGCTGAGCTACAGGCGCTCCTGCAACCAAGGACAGTCACCTTATCACAGCGAGAAATAAGCTGTCTAGGCTAACCTAGCGATACTCCTCATCCGTCGCGGTAGCGGTTAAGAATGCGAACGGCAGCAGTATCTCTTCTCCATCGAGCCCCTGTCGGTCTCGCAACGCTTCCAGTTCGTTCGCTTCTGTTTCCGAAAGATGATTTTCTTCTTCACGAAGGAATTTAGACACTCGAATGAGTGGAACCGCGGTCTGGACGGCACAGGCGCCACTGACACAGACCCCGTCATCCTCTGGAATACCCATGGAACGACATGCAAGCGGCCGAAACTCATAGAGACCACATGTTCCATCCGGCTCCAAGGCCGGACAAGGCCATGTCCCAAACCGTTCGATGATTCGATCAACGTCCACATCGGCCCACTCATCGATGGAATGATTCATGCTCAGCTGTGGGGCAGCGACCGATAGTGCGGTGGCTTGCTCCGCCGCTATCCGTTCGATCCGTTTTCGCTGTTCTTCTGGAAGGCTTGGAAGACCACGCTGGATTTCCTGGCGGTCCAGGATGGTCACGGGAAATAGCCCAATACAACAACCGGAGCAGCCTTCACTACAGGGAAGATTACCGAGGAGGGAGGCTTTCGAACGTTCAAACCACTCAGCAGTCTTTCCAAACAGGGTGGACGGCACGAGTGGCGCCTCATACACGTTAGTCAGCGTCCGAGATCGACATATCCACGATCAGTTCACCTTTGGGGGAATAAAACCCTTGCTTATCGATTTGGACGATTCCGTTACACTGCTCCTGGTAGAATTCAAGGATCCATCCATTGAAATCATACCCCTCGTCGGTTACATCTTTCTCGACCATACGTGTCGTAAGGATAAACCGGCATCGCGTGACATATTCAATCGCGAGTTGCGCTTCGATGTCAGAGTGAGCGGTGAGGAAGTCCAGAAATAATTTCTTCTCTTGGTCATAGATATCCCGATAGCTCCCGCGATCACGTATGCAAAAGAGATTAACCGGCTTACGCTCCCGTTGGTAGCCCAATGCCACCTGCACCCAGGCCCATTCTTCGAGCGCTCCTTCCTCCAGATTGGGAGGGACGATAGGACTTTGACCACGTGACTTCAGAAAATCGATCAACAGCCGGAGCGGAGGCGAGTTTTCCTTTTGACAGAAGACCCGGGAATAGACAAAGCTTTCAGCCGGTTCGGAGGCGACGCCATCTGTACCTAGGGATAATACAGGAAGGTCTTTACCCATACTTGTGACTCCTCAGTCAAGAGCCGTTTATGCCGTTTTCGAGGACCATCTAGCTCTACTCTACCCTTCCATTTGTAGGAACCGCAAGGGGTAGTGTATGCAATTCTCCAAGCCAGACGTGCGTTTTTCTCGTTGACACTATTCAGACTCTTGGCTACACTCTCGCGGGTTTTCACTATACGAGCACGCGTGAACATTCAGACGACCCAATAGCTGTCACGATGTTTGCACACGAGGCCCGTCGGTCGGAATATCGGATAACATCATCCCTTACCCCCAAGGAGGTTCACGAATGGCAAAATCAATGACCAAATCGCAGATTGCTGATTACCTTGCCGGTAAAGCCGGCATCACGAAGAAAGGGGCGGTTCAGATTCTTGATGATCTGGCGGCCTTGGCCTATCGTGAAGCGAAGAATGTTTTCACGGTGCCGGGTGTCGGTAAGCTCAAGTTGGCCAACCGCAAAGCGCGGATCGGCCGCAATCCCCAGACGGGCGAAGAAATCAAGATCCCTGCAAAGCGTGTCGTCAAATTCCGTGTGGCCAAGGCTGCCAAGGACGCAATTCTCGGTAAGAAATAAGAAGAATTCCCGTCCCGGCTCTGCTGCAGCGCCGGATCCCCGTCAGTTTGGATTCATCCGCTGCTCCTAGCACGCATCACCGGGGATCGAGACCGATTCACTCTTGATCCCCGGCTTTATTGCTCACACGCTAGGAATGTGTTGGCCCGAGTCCACTGCCACCCATCCCGTCATGTCCGATCAGACGAATGGCGTCTCCATCCTGAACAAGCGAGTCTTCGCTGGCGATCTTCTTATTGATGGTCACGAGCACCTTTTTCTCACGCAGGAGCTGCAGCAGGTGCCGAAGCTGCACTCCTTGTCCTTGAATCAGTTGGCGAACCGACATGGACCGGTCGATTTCGCATGCCAGATCACATTCGCCATCCATGGTTTGTAACTGTCCGGTTAGGACGATGATCACCATCGGTCGCTCCTCATACGTGAAACATTCCGTCTCTCACGACACAATGGTTGACTCGCCGGACGTCTCTCCTGATAATAAGTCATTCATGCCATCCTTAGATGTTCAAAATCCCGAGATGCCGGACCTCCAGTTCGTCCTGTTCGTGGCGGCCCTCTGCACAGCAGATTTGACGACGATCAATGTCTCGAAGGAACTGCGACAGACCATCTTCGATCGCTGTTGGGCCCTCCTTCACACAGAGCCACCGCCCACAAACCCCAAAGAGCGCATTCTCGATCTCCGAGGGGGAACGGAGCTCACGCTGGATGCCTGTGCATCTACGATCCGATCGCTCCTCCTCGATGCAAACATCACCGCCCTCATATGGGATCATCCGGTGAGTGACCCTCGCATGAACAGCACACCTGAGGCTCTTCCCTTGGTCGATCGATTGGGACAATTGTATCCCGATCATCCTACGGTCGTCGATCCTCCTGCTCATCCACCGCGCGAATCCAATCCCAAGCATGAATAGAGGATGCCGTGCGCGTGACCACAATTGACATTCCTGGTGTACTTTTACTCGAACCGTCTGTCATCTCTGATCATCGCGGATGGTTCGCGGAAACATATCATGAGCAACGCTACCATGACATGGGTATCACTGAACACTTCGTCCAAGACAATTGTTCACGATCCGCCCGCAATACGCTACGCGGTCTGCACTTTCAGCAACCTCACGCGCAAGGAAAGCTCGTTATGGCTCTCGAGGGAACTGTGTACGACGTCGTCGTCGATATTCGAAAGGGATCGCCGACGTTCGGAAAATGGCATGGGGTCGAGCTCTCGAGTAGGAATCTTTACCAGATGTACATTCCTCCGGGGTGCGCTCATGGCTTTTGCGTCACGAGCGAGACGGCAATATTCCTCTATAAGTGTACCGCGTATTATTCGCCGAAAGATGAACATGGCATCTTGTGGAACGATCTGACGTTGGGGATTCTCTGGCCGATTAGTGAGCCTATTCTCTCAGTGAAAGACCAAACCAATCTCACCCTCAAAGATATGGAGGCACAGCTACCCATCTACAAACCAATTGGTTAGAAAATTGCCTCTCACCCAGTCTCATTGGTCGGTCTTTCACGAGCAGATAGAGAGACTTTCCGAATCGTTCGCTCCCAGAATCTGTGGACCAATGCTAGTGACAGGGCAGCTAAGAGTGTGGTATGAGTGCTGTTCTCTTACCCAGAGCGGCACGTCCCCATCGTCTAGCCTGGCCTAGGACATTGCCCTTTCAAGGCAGTAACACGGGTTCAAATCCCGTTGGGGACACCAGATATCCGCACATAGTTCCCCGCAACGTGCACACATTGTAAACCACCACTCCCTGTGTTACGGTTGATCATTCGTCGTCCGAGCCTCGCGACGAAGCTGATTTGAAGCAGGCTCGCAATCTCGATGTTGCCTTGTCCGGGAATCCGTCAGACCAGAGTCGCCATCTTACCCGCGTCTTCGGCCTCCGTTCATCCAGTTCAAGACAATGTCATCATTAAAGGAGGAACCCCACATGGGTTCGAAGTTGTACGTCGGTGGGTTGCCCTATTCGGTGACCGAGCAGCAATTGACTGAAACGTTCGGAGCGCATGGCACAGTGGCCTCGGCGCGGATCATCTCGGACAAGTTCACGGGACAGTCGCGTGGATTTGGCTTCGTGGAGATGTCCTCGGATGCTGAGGCGAAAGCCGCAATCACAGCGCTTCATGGTACAGAGCTGGGTGGCCGCACATTAACGGTGAATGAAGCGAAACCCCAGGAGCCGCGTTCTGGTGGTGGCGGTGGATACGGTGGTGGCCGTAGTGGGGGTGGAAAGCGAGATCGCTGGTAAGCGACTGCCCATAGAAACGGGGTTCTCCGGTCCAGACCTTACGCGGCGCGGGCCGGAGTTTCCCCCGAAAATGGGATCATCGGGCTTGCAATATGCGGCATTGAAAGGCCCACACTCCGATTGGGGACACCAGATATCCGTACCTAGTTCCCCGCAGCATGCACACATTGTAAAACACCACTCCCTGTGTTACGGTTGCTCATTCGTCGTCCGGGCCTCGCGACGAAGCTGGTTTGAAGCAGGCTCGCAACATCGATGTTGCCTTGTCCGGGAATCCTGTCGGAAGTCAGACCTGAGTCGCCATATTGCCCGCGTCTTCGGCCCGCTCCTCCGTTCATCCAGTTCAAGACAATGTCATCATTAAAGGAGGAACCCTCATGGGTTCGAAATTGTACGTCGGTGGGTTGCCGTATTCGGCGACCGAGCAGCAGTTGAACGAAACGTTCGGGGCGCACGGCACAGTGGCCTCTGCGAAGATCATCTCAGACAAGTTCACGGGACAGTCGCGTGGCTTTGGCTTCGTGGAGATGTCCTCGGATGCGGAGGCGCAGGCCGCGATCTCAGCGCTGAATGGCACAGAGATGGGTGGCCGCACGTTAACGGTCAATGAAGCGAAACCCCAGGAACCGCGTTCTGGTGGTGGTGGATTTGGTGGCGGTGGTAACCGTGGAGGTGGTGGAAGGCGCGATCGCTGGTAATCAGCGACTGCTCATAGAAACAGGGCTCCGGTCCAGACCTTACGCGGCGCGGGCCGGAGTTTCCCCCGAAAATGAGATCATCAGGCTTGCAGCATGCGGTATTGAAAAGCTGACATTCCGATTGGGAATACCAAGCTATCATTTCGAGGGCTTGAAGCTCTAACAGATTGAAAGCCAGTAGTTTTTGTGGTTCCAAAACTTCCCTTCATAACCGTCAATCCGTTCGGAAATAGTACTGTTTGAATGTGGGATTCAATCGTAAGTTCTTCCTCATCAAACTCGTCACCGCTTCGCATATTCTATTCTGCCGTGGCGTGACAATCCTCGGTCCTCTCCCATTCGTTTAATTAGCACAGATCCGATTCCTCGCTGCTGACTGAGAGCACTGGTTCTCGGGTCTTCCCTGGTAGACCAGTCCCTTCCAGGACGTTATGGTGAAATATGCCTCGAACCACATGATTCTGCGAAGACATTGCGAGTGTAGATCTGTTTGTTCCACGGGGAGATATATCCCACATAGCGGCTCTTTTCTCCCATGGAGGTAAACAGCGCACTGCTACCAAAGGGAGGGATACGCTATGAACCGTCTTATCAGCCTCTTGATTGGACTCACGACTTTCTGGCCTACGCTCGCGTTAGCAGAAGAAGCTGTCCATGGTTCGTATCGGGGAATTGGGATGATTTATTATACAATCATCGGGGCGATCTTAATTTACGGTGTGAATGATGCCTTCGGGAAAAAAGCTATGCTCATCGTGGCCCCTATCATTGTTATCGGCCTATATCTGTTGCTCCCGATAGGGGTTTAGTATTTCACTCTAATTTTGAGTCATCGCAAAGACTGTCCTTTTACCTCCTATGAAGATTCTAATCACTAAAGTGCCTCCGCATTGAGTACCTACCTTGTCTCACACACGTGTCGATAGAGTTCTACGGTGGGTTCCAGGAAGGAATTAATCGGCGGCGCGGGGTGCGGTCTCTTTAACTCTAGCCATCATGGCATTCCTCTCAGATCCAGGTAATTGGAGGCCTAGGGAGCAATGCGGGGCCTGGACGATTCGAATCCGGATAGTCCGTCCATTGCCGTAAAATTCCCATCACCAGTAAACCCAAGCACTGACCACCGCAAGAAATTTATCCTTCAAATGCATGGCTGCATTTCCGGCACAGGAACTTCGACGCGATCGTATCCTTCCATTCATTTAGCTTCTGAGTATAATTCTTGGTTTTCAAAGCGCCGTACCCCGCCCATACTCCGAGGAAAGCGATAGAAGAAGCGACCTCGGCTATTGCCATCTCAGATTCAGAACCCTGAGGAGATGCCAGACTTAGCATCACGGCAGCATTCACTGGAACCCCGAGCAGAAATCCTTGAAGATAGGCCCAAGGAGCTTTGGGGGGATGATATGAGGTTGGTAGCTGACCCAACGCCTCTTTGGATGGCGCATGCCGAACAATATCGCTGATCTGTTGCGCCCGCTCAGTGTTACAGGTTGGACAAGTGCGTTCAGCAGACATAACTCCTCCTTCCTGGCATTAGATCGTAGGTCCTATAATAATTGCTCGAACTGAACAGACAACTATTCTAGGCAGCAAGAATTACTTGGTGCAAGGGGGGACACGCTCAGTTAACGAGATTGCGACCCCAAAAACATTTCGGCCCGGAATCCCTTGATCGGAATTCCGGGCCGAATCGCGCAACTCTAACAGCGCTGTTTAGTAGCCGGTCTTGGCTCCTGTTCCCACCTGGCTGGGGAACGGATCCAGGATGCTCTTCGGCGCGTTGTTCCAGATCACG
>CAZPNQ010000107.1:0-13660 GCA_964587955.1 uncultured Nitrospira sp. | reverse complement strand
TAGACCCGTTCCCAGGAGCGATCCGGATAATCCCCGAGGGGATTGCCGACTTCGATCACCGGCTGCAGCGCCGTCAGTGCCAGAACGTGATCTGCCACGGCGGCGGCAGCGACCGTGCCTGCAGAGGCTTTCAAAAACTGCCTACGCGAGATAACCATGTGCTCTACCTCCCATTAGTATGAGGAAGACCTAGTTAGTCATGAGAAGATCGGGATCCCTGTCTGTATTCCTAAATTGCATTCTTAAATGATCAACGCTCGATCGATATGCTTCACGTCAGTCACGTGCCTGCTTGCTGAAAAGCTGAGGATAGGCACGTTCTTGTGCGAGTTCTGAAATCATGCTTTATCCGCCGATTCTAACGAGCCAATGGCGATCTAGCGTACTGCCAAACGCCTCATTACAAGCACTAGGACAAGCCCTGACCACTTTTCGTGGCCGGCGAGATGATAGGAACAGTGGCGCGTGACGAAGTATGAGTGAACTCCTAATCAAAAACCGTCTGTTCCGTTCATGAAAGCCGGCGAACAGGACGACGCAGTTTAGCTGAGCTGTATTAGAAGGGGATAAAGAAAGGATACCGGGTGTGCTGGTAGAAACTACGAGGTTTCAGTGAGACAACTACTGGAACGTAAACGGAGGAATCAGGAGGCTGTTACTAAGCCATGCGCCATGGCGTATTTGACCAGATCCGTCGTCGTGTGGACGTTGAGTTGTTCCATGATTTTGGTCTTGTGAAATTCGACGGTACGGTGAGAAATCTTCAGTTGTTCGGCGATTTCTTTCGCGGACAATCCTTCGGCAACCAACTGTAGGATCTCGTGCTGCCTCGTCGTCAAGTCGTCAATCGTGGCTAAACGCGGCTGTGTCGGTTTGAGGAAAGACGCGACGACCTCTTTCGTAATGAGCGGGGTCACATAGAATTTGTCGGTCATCACGGACTGAACTGCTTGTAATAACTCAGTGGCGGCCGATCGCTTCAACAAGTAGCCTGAGGCGCCTGCTTTGAACGCTGCGTTGACATAGGCCATGTCCGCATGCATCGTGACGAAAATCAGTTTCATGTCAGGAATCTGCTTCTTGAGCTTCTTTGCCGCCTCGATGCCGTTCAGCCGGGGCATCGAAATGTCCAGTATGATGATGTCCGGCCTGAGTTCGGCAACGGCTTCGACGAGGGCGCGGCCGTCTTCTACCGATCCTACTAATTCGCAATGCTCCTCGAGCAACTTTTTGAATCCCTCGAGCACAAAGGTATGGTCGTCAGCTAAAAGAAGTCGTGGTTTCTTCATATGGCGCTCCGGAGAATGGAATATGCACAATGATCTGTGTGCCTCGGCCGAGGTCGGACTGGATTTCTAATCGGCCGTGCACGGATCGCACTCTCTCCCGCATATTGACAAGGCCTAACCCAGGATGGCGAGCCCGAATGTCCTTGAGATCGAAACCCACGCCGGTATCATAGATCGATAGCGTAATCTCTTGGTCGCCACAGGTCAATTCAAGCTCCACACGTGCCGCGCGCGCATGCTTCATGATGTTGGCCAAACTCTCCTGTGCGACTCGATAGAGGCAACTGGCAATCTCGCGGGGTAAAGGATTGGCCAGCTCTTCTTGGACGATGACTGTTTTAATCCCCGTCTTCTCTGACCATTCATCGGCCATGTGTTTGATCGCCGCAGTGAGACCCAGGTCGTCCAGAATGGAGGAATGGAATTGATAAGCCATGCGGCGGACATCATCGGAGATCTTCGCCACTCGCTGAGTCAGCGAGTGGATCGTCACTTTCGCTTGGCCGGCTATCGCCGACGGATCGGACAGTAAGTTGCCCATTTCAATCGCCAACAACGCAAGGCGCTGATTGATGTCGTCGTGGAGCTCTCGCGCGATGCGCCGGCGTTCTTCTTCTTGCGCCGTCATCAGTTCGGTGGTGAGCGACTGGAGCTGCCGTTCCGTTCTCAGTCGGTCCGTGATGTCTCGCACGATCACTGTATACGTCGTCCTCCCACCGACGCTGAGCTTTGAGATGCTTGCCTCTGCAGGAAACTCGCTTCCATCCCTTTTCAAGCCGAAGACCTCGCGTCGCTGAGCCATCCGACGAGCCGATTCCGGGTCATCTTCAAGGTCACCGTCGAATACGTCGACATAGGATGGATGATTGATCCGAAACCGTTCGGGTAGCAGTAGGTCGATCCGGTTCCCCATCACTTCCTCCGGAGCGTAGCCGAACAGCTTCACCGCTCCCTGATTGAAGAGCGTGATCGATCGATCATGTTTGGTGGCGATGATGGCATCTTCTGCGATATCAAGGATGTCGGCAAGCCGTTCCTGCGAGAGACGCAGCGCCTGTTCCGTCCGAACGTGTTCGGTGATTTCCGTTACCAACGACTGATTCACGGTGGCGAGTTCCTGGGTCCTTTCTGTAACTTTGTGTTCGAGATCTTCCTTCGCCTTTTGCAGTGCCAGCTTCGCCTGTCGCCGTTTCCAAGCAAACCAGACGAGGATCCATAAAATAGCGATCGTAATCGATCGGTTCCCGATCTGAATCCAAGGCGGGAGATCGGGATACCACGGCGTCCCGAGACCGCCGACCACGGTGAGAATCGTGCCGCCACCTGCGGCGATCGAAGGCATCCAGGGGAAACGTGAAATCGTGGCGATCAACACGACGATGACATAGAGCGCGTGGTCGGCAAAAGCCGCAGGCGTGTAGATGTCGAAGATCAACAACCCTGCTAAGAGGAGGGTCGTGAGGGTGATCAGGATAGATTCCCTGAATCGGGCATTGATACGCATGCTGTAGTCCGCAAACCGTGGAAACGATGATTTTTACAGCCACCAAGGATTGTCTCTAAGATTAGCGAGGATGATTGGCTTGCGTCAAATGGGTTGTAACGCCATAGTGGCTCGAGGGAACGTGAATGACGGAACCGCTTGGCGTAAAGCATAGAGACTCGGGCTCGAACCGACGGAGACGGCGTGGCACCTGACCGACATTCGCGGCGTCTGTAGCAAAGGTCCGTAAGAATCAGAATCAGATTCAGATCTTAAGGAGCGACTTTCGCAAAAATCTGGAAGTGCTGGCGGTCGATGAGATCGTAATCGTCTATCAGGTGATAGCCCGCGTCCTCCATTTCGCGTCGGACCTCCTCTTTCCGGACTCTGTGACCGAACACGTTGGGAACGAATCTACGAGGATGAAGGTCGAGAATCGCAACGCGACCCCCGGGCCGAAGCGCAGATGCGAGCGAGCGAAAATAGGCCACCCGATCGTTCATAAGATGGTATGTGTCACAACTGAACACTAAGTCGACGGGCTCCGGAAGTCTCGGATCCTGTGGCTCGGCTCGAACCGGTCGGACATTTGGAGTCCTTCGGGCGACCATTTCCGTGAAGATCAAGTTAATCGACTTTTCCTCGATATCGACTGCATAGACTGTTCCTCTTGACCCCACTGCCTTGGCAAGATGCCACGTAAAGTAGCCTCCGCCGGCGCCCAAGTCTGCAACGCGCGATCCCGGCGTGATAGACAGTTTTTCAACGACTCCCTGTGGTTTTTGCCACGCGTCCCGGGATGGATCGTTCAGACGTTCATAAGTGCCCGCACAGCCGGCCAAGTAGAGAGCAACGACCAGCATCGTGTTGATTCGCATAGGTAGCATGATACGGCTCATGTCACGTTCCTTTCGTAAATCTTCGATGTGCGATCATGTGTCGCACGACAGCTTGGCGTGGTCTCGCGCCGTCGCTCCTGCCGTTAGTCAGACTCGAATTCATACACTGATGTGGCATGATGATCGCTTAACAGGATGTTGAAAAAGTCCGCCAGCGGCGTTCTCGCGGGACACAGCCGGCTCACCAAGACACTGGGCGCTCACCGACTCGCTCGCCTCGCGGCGAAGCCGAGGGCGCCCGTCCGCAAACGTGAGGCTCCTTATTCGTCGCCTCGCGGACCTCGCTGCGGCCTTGCTGGACGGCCTTTTTGAGCATCCTGAAGTTATTTGGCATACACACCCGTACTGAGCATGTCACCCCTATTGTTGGCATCAGCTCGTTTTTACGCAATCGCTTAGGGATTCGCCGTCTGGCGATTTTCCTTCGAAGGATCTTCGGACGTGTTCGCTATAACGACGAGGATACCGTCTCGAAGCTTAAAGGAGCCAACGGCGGCGATGCGCTCGCCGGCCGCTAGGCCGGTCCGGATCACGATCTCGTCCCCAGCCATGGAGCTGCTTTCAACCTGACGAGCATGGACTCTGTTGCGGCCATCTTTGTCCGGTGCGACGACGAATACTTGATCGCCTCCGGGCCCCTTGCGCAACGCACTGACCGGTATGGCGACGACCTTCCGCGTGGGACCGACCGGAATCCTGACGCGCACTGAAGCTCCCGGTGCCGGTACATGACGTGTGTCTTCGACTCTGCCGCGTATCATGGCATTCCGGGTCGTTGGATCGACACGTGCGTCAACGGCCACGATCTTGGCCATGACAGTCGGGGAATCGTTGGCCGCGAGCACTTCGACGGTTTCGCCAACCCGCAAGCCCAAGGCGACCTGTTGCGCGACTGTGAAGTCCACGTGCACGGCTTCGCCCACGCCCTGGAGCGTCGTGAGCAACGTTCCTTCATCTAGGTACTGGCCGGGATGAATGTCTGCGATGCCCACTCTGGCTCGGAAAGGAGCACGGATGATTTTTTTGGCGAGGACCGCCTTTGTCCGGGCAATCTGAGCCTGGACAACATTCAGATCCGCACGGGCCCGATCCACTTCTTCCTGTGTGGTGGCGAGTTCTTCGCTGAGATTTTGTCTGCGATTGAGCACGGCTTTGGCGAGGGCGGCTTGGGCTTCTTGTGCCCGAAGTTCAGCTTCCTCGACCGAGACATCGAGTGCGACCAACAGCGTGCCTGCTTCGACGATCTGCCCGGGTGTGAGCCGGACCTCGCGAACCGTCCCTGCCAGCTCGTTTTTCAAGGTGACCGAACGTAGGGCCAGGACCGTTCCGATCGAGGTCGTGGACTGGCGATGATCTATCGTTCGCGCGACGGCGACGGTGACCGATTCCATCGGCTCAGGCTGATTCGCCGAGGCGGCTTGCTCGCTCTGAATGGATTCGTATTTCCACGCGGCTAAGCCGATGCCCACGAGGAGAACAAACAAGATCAAACTGATCGATCCGATCAAATTCTGACGTTTCATGGGCGATACGCTGAAACACCTGCCGACGAAAGCGTTGGTTGTAACGAGTTCTCTTCGTACACCCTCCTATCTCGATCATCCTGTACACCTACTCGTTCAAAGAGCGGAGGGCTGTCAATATTATCAAATTGGAGGCCTCTATAGCACCGGGATTCCGACGCTATGCGAGAGGGCAATACCTACTCATCAAACCGTAGAAATCTTAAACGTATTTGAACATGAGTGCTCGAGATGAGTGGATTGCAACGATGCCACGCTCGCGCACATCTATTGGCCGCTGATGGTCTCCCTATTTTTGTACGATGCGTCTTTGATTTCCTCCCGATTCGTTGAATCATGCATCACCAGTGAGTATCCGCGCAAGCGCCCCCAGCGGTTTCGAAGGGGTCTGATCACGATAGGTATCCAACGCCAGGATCCATCTTAACAGCGGAAAGCCTCTACTCGAATCGCTTTTCCCTCGGACCGAGCTTGTCGGCAGATATGAGACCAACGGGTTTTCGTATCGCTCTGCTTGGGCAACCTGCGAAAGAGCGGTTGAGTAGGTCGTCAATCGGTGACAGCGAATAGGGAATTGAGGTCTATGGGATGGGAAGCTCGTACCGAGTGCTACAGTTCTGCCAGCCGCTTTTCAAGAAACCGCCGCTCCGGTTCTTGTTTTGTGAGTGCCAATGCGTGCTCATACGAGGCACGGGCCTCTGATGATTTGCCCAATCGGCGGCAAAGGTCGGCCCGTGCAGCATGTGCCAGATGATAGTTGGCCAACTCACCGCTCTCCAGCAGATCATCGATCAGCCGCAGTCCTTGGGCAGGTCCATCACGCATGGCAATCGCCACGGCTCTATTAAGCTCGATGATCGGCGAAGGCTCGACTCTAAGCAAGAGGTCGTAGAGCGCGACGATCTGTGCCCAATCGGTTTCGGTGGTACCGGGGGCCTCGGCATGGACGGCGGCGATCGCTGCCTGCAGCGTATATGGTCCAAAGCGCCGCGATGTCAGCGCTCGTTCGACTAATGTCACGCCTTCTTGAATGTGATCGCGATTCCATAATGACCGGTCTTGTTGTTCTAACAGCACCAAATCCCCTGTTGCTGATGTGCGTGCGGTGCGTCGCGATTCGTGCAGCAACATCAAGGCCAGGAGACCCATGACTTCCGGTTCCGGTAGGAGCTGCAAGAGGAGCCGGCCAAGACGAATCGCCTCACCGGAGAGATCGGCCCTCGTCAACGAAGTGCCGAACGAAGCCGAATATCCCTCGTTGAAGAAGAGATAGACGACATGCAACACCATATCCAGCCGTCCCGGCAAATCAGGCGGAGGCGGCACTTCGTAGGGGATGCGTGCGTCGCGAATCTTCGCCTTTGCGCGGACGATGCGTTGGGCTAACGTGGAGGGAGTCGAGAGGAAGGCTCGCGCGATCTCTTCGGTCGTGAGACCGCAGACCTCGCGGAGCGTCAATGCCATCTGTGCCTCAGGCTTGAGAGCAGGGTGGCAGCAGGTAAAGATCAGCCGCAGACGATCGTCTTCGATATGTTCGTCTTCCTGCTCCAATGGATCGCTGATTGTCGTCTCGATCTGTTTTGCCATTTCGCTCAGGGAGGCGCTGTAGCGGGCGCGTCGTCGCATGCCATCGATCGCCTTGAAGCGGCCGGTGGAGACAAGCCAGGCGCGGGGATTGGACGGCACACCGTCACGCGGCCATTGTTCCATCGCTGCTGCAAACGCTTCATGCAGCGCCTCTTCAGCTGCGTCGAAATCGCCCAACAAACGGATCAACGTGGCGAGGACTTGGCGCGAGTCGGATCGGTAGATGGCATCCACCATTGCCCGTAATTGGATAGGCGTGTCATCGCTCATAGCCGACAAGTTATCAGAGTGTGGGCTCGATACACTTACACACCTCATGCGCGAAATATCGAAACACGATCCAGGATCTACTTGTCTCTCCAGTACAGATCTCAAGAAGATTGCGTCGGGGATCTTCTAGGAAGACGATATAGGGTCATTCAATAGGGATGTCCTTCAACATGCCGGGCGGTGGCCAGTCAAACGTGACTCGACCGTCATTTCCTATGCCCTTTTCATCGGTCTGTAAACAGACACGTCTCACCGGGCGCTGTTTCAAACGACAGCGTGTCAACTTGGCCAACAAGGGAGATGTATCTCTTACGTCAAACAATGGTATCGAATGAGATACGTATTGCTTCTTAAGACTCCGCCATTCTTTGCCGAGTCTGCACAATTTTCTCTCAATTGGGCCTTGTCTTGCTGGCAAACTCCTTGCTCTGTTCATAAAGCAATTTAGTCACGCCTGCCGTAATCGTATCGTTGATTGGATGAGTTCGACCTCCCGGCAAGCAACGACTAACTGTTCATTCAAGCTGCGACTCAATTTGGATACCTGCGTCATTCTCACACAGGGAGGGCCACATGATACACACTAAACACGTCGGTTTGTTCATCTTCGCCCTCGGGCTGCTGAGTCTCGCCGACAACATTGCTGATGCGCAACAATGGAACGGCTCAGCGAATCCGAGGGGCACCATTTGGAGACCAGGCAATGTAGCGGTCGGAGAGGAGCCTCAACGAAGAGACGATCCGAGGCCCATGATAGAGGTGACCAGACCTCTCGCCATGTCAAACGACCAAGACGACCGCTTGTTCAGCGCGAATATGGTCTTCAGGGATAACACGAGTCCGAAATTTGAGGTCGACACGAAACACGCCTACGCCGGCGGGGCCAGGAGCAAGGCAAGCATCTTGGATCCCACCTTGGATTTTGCGGTCCATCGAAGTGCCATCATCGGGTTGGTCAACATCAACGAGATGCCGAGGCCAAACGATTACATGCTGGTGGTGGGGGGAAAGATCCTGGCCGAAGAAGTCCGCATCAAGCTGATCAAAGACTGGGCCGACTACGTCTTTGCCAAAGACTACCCGCTGAAAAGTCTGAACGATGTTGAAAAATTCATTCATGTTCATCATCACTTGCCTGAAATCCCAAGCGCAACCGAAGTGGAGAAAACCGGTGTCAGTCTCGGAGACATGCAATCAAAACTGCTGTTGAAGGTAGAAGAGCTCACGCTCTACCTAATCCAGCAGAATAAGACCATCGAAACGTTGCAGGAAAAGCTTGCGCAAATGGAACAGAAAACCAAGCCGAAAAAATCAACCGGACGGCACTGATGTTGGTGGCTCACACAAGCCAGAAGGGAATGTGACCATGAAGACAATGACATCATGCGCGATCATGGCGGCCCTCCTCTCCATGACACCCCACGCATACGGAGAATCCGAATTGGCGCTGAATCAGACTCTTGAGCCATTCGTTATCAAGAACTATGGCCATCACTACAGCCTTGTGCTGAGGGACGGATTTTGGGCAAAAGCTGGGAGCGATGTCACGGCAACCGTCGGGAATGGCCTGCTTCAGATGTTTATCGCTCCCCCCTCGGGTACTCCCGGAAACGATCCGCTCGCTGGGCCCTCCGGGGGATCCGCATCCAATAGAGTCTCGGTTGGTGTGGGCAAGAACGTCAATTTGCCCAATCCGACGAGTTACTACGCGGTCGATGGTATCAGCATCCGGGAGCAAGACGATCAACCATGTTATATCGCGCTCTGGGGACGGATGGTTGATCCGCGTTACAAGGATAATCTCTTCTCGGGGCGAAAGGTGGGCGAATTCCAACTTCCCAAATGCAACGTGCCGCCGGAAGATAAGTTGTTGAAAGGGAAAGGCGTATCAATAAGCGAGCTAGACCTAAAGGGAGGATTCATCCGCTCGGTTCGAGTCTGTCAGTATGGGGGACCGATCGGAGGTGGGATCGACGCCGGTGAACTCAAGGGAATCAGGATTCTCCCCGCCATCGTGTCCGCAAGCGGCGATGTCATCCCCAAGGACCTCAAACCAGAAGAACAGCCGACGCTCGTTCAGCCGCATTGCCCCATTGACAATATACTGGCAACTGAGTCAAGCGCCGCAAGCGGATGGGACCACTGGGTAAGTTGCTCTGGAGATCAGATTGTCACGGGGCTCACCGTGTACCATCGCGAAAAACAAATTACAGCGCTGGATGTGCAATGTAGGAGCGTGGGGTGGTTTACCGCTCCGAAAGAACCCATCCAAGATTTGCTGGGCTATTGAACGGTGCGACTCCCAGTCATTCGTCAAAGCGGCACGTGAGCATGTATGCATCGCCGCTACTCCTTGCGATCTTCAGCAACAGGTCTACGCGCAGCCGGATTCTTTCATCGGGCGGACTTCAACACTGCCGAAGCGGGCAGCAGGAAATTGAGCGGCGACCCGAATCGCGTCGTTCAAGTCCGGCACGTCGAGCATGAGAAATCCGCCCAGTTGCTCTTTGGTTTCGGCAAAAGGCCCATCGGTGGTCAATAGCTTGCCCTCTCGGACCCGCACCGTAGTCGCCGTTTCCACCGGATGGAGTGGGGAGGCGGCGAGCAATCGGCCGGCTTTCTGTAGCTTGTCACAGTAGGCCATGGATTCATCGGAGATCGAGAGGCGTTCGTGATTTGGAAACGCATTAAGCACTTTTTCTTCAACGTAGACCAGGCAGAGGTATTTCATATCAGACTCCTCGTCAGAGATGGGGGAACGACCGTTCATATGATAGTCGTCGCAGTAGTCATAAATCGACAACGGTTTCTGCCGGGCTGTGAGAGGTACAAGCTGGTGCTAAAGGCTATTGGGCCCTGTTTTTCGACAGTGGAGCAGGCGGGCAAATAGGCGATTGGTTTTGAAGCCAAGCGCACACCCGAGATACGACTGCGCGCCTCTTGCTAAGAAGCCTGTACATCCGCTTCCCACGACACTCTGGCGGGGCACCATGGCCACATGCCGCGTGTGATGATGGGAGTCAGTCGGCCGGGATTCGGCCGGTGCGGCTGACCGCAACTTTCGGGTGCTGCAAATAATGTAACCACAATCAAGAAAAGCCATGATCGAGGAATACCGCTTGACGGCGCGGCGGAAGGACGGTATCCCAATGGCCATGAGTCAGCCTTCCACCACTATGGCCTATGGGTCAATCGTGATTGCGGCAATTCTGTGGGGTGGCTCGATCGTGGCGCAAAAGATGGCGCTCGGTTCGTTCTCCGCTGTCGAAGCCTCGGTTCTTCGCGATATCGGAGGATTGACCATTCTCTTGGCCACCTGGTGGTCGCAGGAAGGCGGTGCGAACAAGATAAGCCGCACCGACATGAGGTTACTGGGACTCCTCGGGCTTGGCGTATTGGGGAATCATCTGCTCATTCTCATGGGGCTGAACTATGTCAGCGGGGCGGTCGGCGGCGTGATCATCGGATCGAGCCCTGTTGTGACGGCCCTGCTCTCGGCCATGTTGATTCGGGACGTGCCGTTGCGTGCGATTTGGGCCGGCGCATTGTTGTCGTTTGCGGGTGTCGGACTGGTCTCTGCGGCAGGCTTTCAAGCCGCCGGCGAGCGGCCGTTGCTGGGAAGCACGTTGGTCTTTCTCGGCGTCGTGAGTTGGGCGCTCTATAGTATCGGCAGCCGTTCCATCATGGAGCGGATTTCAGCACTGACCGTCAATTGGACCACCCTGATGGTCGCGACGGTCCTTCAAATTCCATTGCTGTGGACCGATCAAAAAATGATACATGCCGGGGTTGGATCAGTGACGACATCCGATTGGCTCGCGCTCGGCTATCTCATCCTTTTTGCGACGGCGGTCGCGCAACAGGCTTGGTTGTTCGGCGTCAAAGGCATCGGTCCTTCACGAGCATCGGTCTTGGGCAATCTGACGCCGGTCGCAGCCATCGGATTATCTGCTTTGATCCTGGGAGAATCCGTCGGCCTCATTGAAATTATCGGTATCGGTCTTATCCTGGCGGGGGTGTGGGTAGTCAACCGCCAAACGGCTCAATCAAGCACCTAGAACTCTTCTATCCATCCCGCCGTCCTCGGTCTCGATCTCGGCCTCGGTATTGGAGTATCATAGGAAATCGCTTGTCACCGGGTATGCCATGACTTCCTCGACTCACTGTCATCGAACTAAGGCTGTTCGTCCAGTTAGGGGTGGTGATGAACAGTAACTATGCCAGAGTACTGATTCCGCTGATCTTGGCTGGGACGTTCCTCGTGGATGTGTTCATGCCGTGGGGTTATGCGGTCTGGGTCGTGGGGGATGTCTTCGGCGTGCTATTGGCCCTTTGGATCGAGTGGCCGATTGCTCCGTACATCGTTGCAGCCATCGGAACCGTTCTCGTACAAATGGGTCATACACTGTCTCTTCCGGGCATCCCATTGGACATTGCAGTTTTCAATCGAGTCGTGGGCATAGCGCTCTTGTGGATTACGGCGTGGCTCGTGGCGCGAGCGAGAAAGGCGAAACTCGACGATGCAACCAGACGGCTGGGTGCTATTGTGGAGAGCAGTAGCGATGCCATTCTGAGCGTGACCCCCGACGGATTTGTGACCACGTGGAACTCCGGTGCGGAGCGTATCTTCGGGTATACCGCCACCGAGATAATCGGTCGTTCGATCCTCACGCTTATTCCTTCTCATCTCCATCGGGATAAAGCCTGGTTGTTGGCCACGGTTAGGGGAGCGCATGACATTCATACATATGATGCGGTACGGTTAACCAAAGATGACCGATGCATCGATGTGTCAGTTACATTATCGCCGCTCAAGGACGCTGTCGGCCAATTTGTGGGGGTATCGAAGGTCATCCGGGATATCAGCGATCGGAAGAAGGGAGAGGTCCTTCTACGACAAACGCATGAAGCGCTGGAAAAAAGAGTTCAGGAAAGAACGGCCGAATTGAGTGCCGCCAACCATTCCCTACGAATACTTTCTAGCCGGCTGATGCAAGTGCAGGAAGAGGAGCGAAGCCGGCTTGCGCGCGATCTGCACGACGAAGTCGGGCAGTTGCTGACTGCGCTGAAGATTGATTTGCAGGAAATCCAGCATAGTGAGGTCGGGGTCGCCTGTTTCGGTTCTCTCACGGATAGCCTTGAGTTGGTGGACCGCCTGCTGACTCAAGTGCGGACTCTGGCGCTGGACCTCCGGCCGTCTCTCCTCGACGATTTGGGTCTGGTGCCGGCGCTGCGTTGGTATGCGAACCGGCAAGCAGAGCGGAATGGATGGATTCTGTCGCTTTCCATCGAAGACATAGCGGGGCGACTCCCGCCTCCTATCGAGGTAGGGTGCTTTCGAGTTGTGCAGGAGGCGCTGACCAATATCGCGAAGTATGCGAAGGCGAAAACCGTCGATCTGACATTGTGCCGGCATGATCGGGAAATCATACTCGTGATTCAGGACAACGGCGTTGGGTTCGACGTCATGCTGGCAAAACAACGTGCGCAGGGTGGAGAAAGTATCGGGCTGCTCGGCATGGAAGAGCGTGTGCGGCTGGCGGGCGGCAGCTTTGTCATCTCTTCGGCGCCGGGGGAAGGGGCCAGGCTCGAACTGTGTTTCTCGCTCGTAGAGCAAGAGCCGATCAAGCCGCATGCAATGGCTGAGGTCATATCGTCATGAGCCATCTCCGGATTCTGCTCGTGGAAGATCATGCATTGGTCAGGGCCGGTATGCGGGCACTGCTGCAAAAAATCGAGGGTATCGAGGTTGTCGCGGATATGGGAGATGGGTTGGAGGCCGTCAAGTATGTGCAGACGGCCCCTCCGGATCTCGTGCTGATGGATATTGCGATGCCCGGATTGAACGGACTCGATGCGACTGCCCGGATCGTCAAGGAATCGCCGACTACGCGGGTCATTCTGTTGTCGATGTACGCCAATGAAGAATATCTCCGACAAGCGTTGCAGGTCGGTGCATCCGGGTATTTATTGAAGGGCGCGGAACTGGCTGAACTTGAGTTGGCTCTCAAGACGGTCGCTAGGGGTGAGAGGTACTTGACCCCTGCGGTTGTGAAGTATGCCATCGAGGCCTACCGCGAAAAATCCGAAGGGCCGGCAGGTCCGCTGGCCAAACTGAGCCTGCGTCACCGCGAAATCCTACAGCTTATAGCGGAAGGTCAAACTACGAAAGACATTGCCCAGCGCCTAAACTTGAGCGTCAAGACCGTCGAAAGCCATCGGGCTCAATTGATGGAACGACTCGACATCCATGATGTGCCGGGCCTCGTCCGCTTCGCAATCCGTGTTGGAATGATCCAGCCCTACTCATAGTCTTCCCTGATTCATCTGCATTCCCGCGTTCTTTCGATAAACTCGACGCCCCCTCAGGTATCTCCCTCCATTCTTTCAGGATTTCCCCTATAGGCCTCTGCCGTCTTTTGTGCGATATCCGACGCCACAATTGAGCAGAATGATCGTGCAGCATTCAATACGGAACAGGCCTACCCAGCTATTTCTGTGGAAGGAGGTGCTGCAGGCCAAAGTGACGAATCGTTCCCGAATAAGGAATTAGGCAGGCAGCGCATCGACGAGGCAGAAGGCACCTCACGGGCAGACGAAAAGGAGAGA
>CAZPNQ010000106.1:0-13679 GCA_964587955.1 uncultured Nitrospira sp. | reverse complement strand
CTGATGATGAAAAATCCCAATTCCCCCTTCGGCGCTTCGGTCGCGCAATAGGTTTCCCCCTTCGGCGGCTTGAACCCTTGCGTAAAGATAATGAAATGGTGAATCAAGCTTTCCATGTCGCGCATCACTTGCGGTTTGGGCGGAGGAATGTATTGCGGGATATCGGCGATAATCGGTCCGGGCGGCATCTGATCGAGACATTGCGAGATGATGCGTGCGCTCTGACGCATCTCTTCGACACGAATCCAATAACGATCGTAAGTGTCGCCGTTTTTCCCGACCGGCACCTCCCAGTCCACTTTATGGTACACCCCGTACGGTTCAAGTTTACGCACGTCATAGGACACTCCGGATCCTCGCAAAGCGGGACCGGTCATGCCGAAATTGATCGCATCGTCTCCGGAAATGACGGCGACATGTTTCGTCCGTCCCAACCAAATCCGATTGCCTGCCAGCAGCGAATCATACTCGTTCACTTTCTGGGGGAATGTTTCCAGGAAGGCCTTGAGGCTGGCTACCAATTCGGGGGTGAAGTCGCTGTCCACGCCGCCGATACGATAATAGTTCAAGGTCAGCCTGGCCCCGCACAGCCGTTCGAACATGTCGAGCATGATTTCCCGCTCACGGAACGTCCAGAAGAAGACCGTCATGGCCCCGATATCCAAGGCCTGTGCGCCCAACCAGAACAAATGTCCCAGAATGCGCTGCATCTCCGCCACAATCGTGCGGATATACTCGGCTCGTTCCGGCACGGTGATACCGAGGAGTTTCTCTACGGCCCGCACGTAGGCATAGTTGTTAGCCATCGCGCAGACATAATCGAGTCGGTCGGTATGAGGGATAATCTGCATGTAGGCGAGCCCCTCGGCCAGCTTCTCCACTCCCCGATGGAGGTACCCCAGGTCCGGCGTGGCCTTGACGATTCGTTCTCCGTCCAGCTCGAGCACGACCCGCACCACCCCGTGCGTGCTTGGATGTTGTGGACCCATATTCAAGAGCAGTTCTTCACGTCGGCTCGATGAAGATCCGGTCGGCTCGGAAAGGAACAGCTTCTTTTCAGCTTCGGGAACCTCCCCCTCGATGTGCTCGACCGGCGGTTCATCGAGGCGCGGAATAAAGTCGAATTGACTCCGCCAGCCTCGGCCTTCGGTCGGGAAGTCCTTCCGCAGCGGATATCCTTCCGCATAATCTTCCGGCAGGAGAATTCGGCGCAGGTCCGGGTGGCCTACAAACCGGATCCCCATCATGTCATAGACTTCGCGTTCTAAGAATGACGCGCCGCGCCAGATGCTCGTGACGGAATCCAGGGACGGGTTGTCTTCGGTGACTCGCGCTTTCAAACGAATTCGCTTGCCGTGCGGGAGCGACAGCAAGAAATAGATGACTTCAAATCGCTGCTGATCGGCGGGATAGTCGGCCGAGCAGATATCGGTGATGTGGTCAAAGCACGCCTCGGGATCGTCGTGCAAAAAGCGAGCGACCTCCAAGATCTTCGGCGCCGCGACATGAACGGTCACTTCCGATCGGGCTGTGTCGACGTCGACGGACAGCACCGCCTCCGGAAACTTTTTGAGTAAGGTTTCAGTGAGGGATTCCATGGTCTTCAATCGTTCGCGTGAAAGTTGGAAAGTCTACAGTTTGCAGGTCTTATAAGAGGAGGTTCAAACGTTCAAACTTTAGAACTTTCCGTTTGGCACCCTTTACGAACTCATTTCACGAACACCTTCTCGCGCTGGATTTTTTCCTGTAATTTTAAAAGCCCGTCCAGCAAGGCCTCCGGTCTCGGCGGGCACCCAGGTACATAGACGTCTACCGGTACGATTTGATCCACTCCCTGGACGACCGCATAGCTGTTGTAGTGATTACCCGAGGTGGCGCATGAACCCATGCAGATCACATATCGAGGTTCAGGCATTTGGTCGTAGATCCGTCGAATGACCGGCGCCATCTTGCGGGAGACTGTTCCCGCGACAATCATGAGATCGGATTGCCTGGGGGATGCGCGAAAGACACCGGCACCGAAACGGTCCAGGTCATATCGGGAGGAGACGCTGGCGATCATTTCAATGGCGCAACAAGCCAGTCCGAAGGTCATGGGCCATAGCGCCGACTTCCTGGCCCAGTTGACGACCGCGTCCAGGTTCGTCGTCACGATATTGGCGTCAAATTGCCGCTCTAATAAGCTCATGACAGGTATCTCGTATCTCGTGAAGCGTCGCTCGTCAGAAGCGGAGTGCGCAATTTTTGCGCTTCACGCTTCACGAGATACGAACAGCGTTTTAGTCCCACTCCAGTGCCCCTTTTTTCCATGCGTACCAAAATCCCACCACGAGGATGGCGATGAACAGGACCATCTCAATTAATCCAACCAGCCCAAGGCTGGTGAATGCAACAGCCCAGGGAAACATAAAGACGATCTCGATATCGAAAATGACGAACAGCATCGCGATGATGTAATACCGCATCGGAAACTGGACACGGGCGTCCTGAAACAATGGGCTTCCGCTCTCGTAGGGGGCCAATTTTGCCCGGTAAGGTTGATTCGGACGGACAAACCAGCCGAGCAAGAGCGTCAGTGTGCCAAGGGCGATGCCTACACCGATAAAAATGAGGATCGGTATATAGTTTTCCGGGACAGCCGTGTCGCCCATGGATCACCGTGAAATGTGAAGCCCGCTTCGCCGACTTAGCTCGCATCGAAGAGTCTGCGAGACGTGCGAGGCCCTCGGCTTCGCCGCCCGCATCGACGAATCTGCGAGGCGTGCGAGGCGAGCGAGCGTGAAACATGAAACGCCGAAAAATGTCGGAGAAGTCATCGACCTACATCCTTCATGTCACGCGGCTGATTGCGTTGTGAGCACCGAATCAAAAAACGGTTTGTACTGCAACCCGTCGAGTTGAGGCTGCTCGATTCCCTTATGTTGGATGAGGACCTTGAACGTCGTGCCCATGCCGTTCGGTCTCAGCAGGTGAATCGCCGCTTTGAATTGCGGACTGTCCTGTTCCAACTCCGCGATCATCTGTTCGACGCCGAGTCCCATGAGAAAACTCATCTGGTTTGTAAAGCCGGTCGTCAGGAGTCTGTGCTCTTCACCGACCGCGGCCAAGCTCGAAAAATCCACATGGGCGGTCATATCCTGGTCGCCCACCTGTCGAAACGGATCTTCATTGACGGCTTGTCGGGAATAACAAAGGAACGTGCCCTGCTTTCGGTCGGACCGATAGAGGTCGTGCGCAGTATGACCGTAATCGATGGTAAGCACGAATCCACGATCCAGGCGCTGAGCGATTTGCTTCATCCACTCCGACGCTCGAAGATTGACCTCGGTTCGATAGCCTTCCGGCCAATCGGTGCTTACACCGCGAAGGTGACGAGCGAGTATGTCCGACGACAGCGGCATCAAACGTCCAACGAACCGCCCGTCTCGATAGTCCACCCAGAGTTCCTCGATTCCCTTTGGCGTGACCTGAACACGATGGACCGGAAAAGAATCCACGAGTTCATTGCTGAAGAACAGACCGGTCAGACTTTGAGGGGCTACATTCTCCAGATCGTCTTCCCATGTCAGGAGGGCCGCTCGATCAAGCCAAGGAGTGAGATTCCGGCGCTGTAACTCACGCATAGCCGGACTTCGGTCTATGAGGACGTATCGAAGGTGCTGAAAAAACGAAGGATAGCGCTGCGCGCATGTCGCTAAGAGATGCTTCGCCAGCAAGCCCTTGCCGGGCCCCATTTCAACGATGGTAAATGGATGGGGTTGGCCGAGTAACCGGTACATCTGTTCGGCTTGTTTGGCCAGAATTTGCCCTAGGATTGGATGGACATCCGAACTCGTGTAAAAATCACCTCGCCAGCCGATCCGTTCTTGCGTTGGTTCCAGGCTACGCATGTAATAACCGAATTGCGGATGGTATAGAGCCAATTCCATAAAACGAACAAACGGAATCGGACCTGAAGCGGCGATCTCAGAGGTAATGGCAGCAACGAGTTCCGGATGCCCTGTGCTCACGGAAAGCTCCAATTCACCAGCCAAGACGAAAAAAGCGACACCCCTACCCTATGGGCAGCGCCTGCCCATCGCCGGGTATCGAAGAGGGAGTAGAGTAGCGTCAAAAACAAGCTTAAGTCAAGGCAAAACAAGGAGGAATAGGATGAGATGCTGTGTTTATGAAGGCTTGTTTCCTTTGCTGCATCCAAGGATGCCAGTCTCATTTGTATCTTTGATCCCACCGACTGATGGGTGTCGAGAAAATCTCAAGATGTGACGCGCAGGGGGACATTCCATTAGACGCCGATCCGCTTTCGCATCCAGCGGACCAGGTCATCCTTAGGCATCTCACCGGCCGCGACTTGGCGCGTCACAGCTTCGAGGTCTTGGGGAGAGACCGTCAGTTCGATGCCGTTGTTATCGAGGAAGACAAACGCCGCCATCACAGCCGCCCGTTTATTTCCATCGAAAAACGGGTGATTTTGGGCGATGTGAAAAAGATAGGCCGCGGCCATCGCAGCTAAATCCTCATGCAAATAATCTCCGCCAAACTGTTGCCGAGGCATGGCGACGGCTGCATCGAGAAGGCCGTGATCTCTGATGCCTTCCATGCCGCCCTCATGTTCAATAGCGCTGGCGTGAATGAGCATCACGTCTTCCACGCTGAAAAATATGACGTCTTCCATGGATCAATCCGCCAATCGCTTGAGCATCGGTCCGTACCGGCGACGCATCTTCTTGAGCGATTCCTCGATCCGCTCTCGACCTACGCCGACGTTCGCCGGTGTGATGACGAGCGCATTGCCACTGAGTGTGATTTGAAGAGGGGTGTCCTCTTTGATGCCGAGCGCTTCCATCATCGGCTTTTCGATGACCAGTGCCATACTGTTCCCGTGCTTCTGTAGAGTCTTGATCATCTCACACCTCCGTTTATACAATGTTACAACAGAGCCATTCAGGTGTCCATCGCCCTCTTCAAATGAAAGGAGTGCGTTCTGGCGGGCACTCTGCGGGACAACCGCTCAGACACCGGGCACGATCATGGGGCAGCGATTCATCGGCGGGTTGTTTCTCGCGCTCAGTCTCTCCCTCGCGCTGTGGCGTGATGGTCCCGGCTTCGGTTCCCTTCTCTGGGCCGCACTGCTCTCGCTCGCGGCATATACCCTCACATGGCTGCTGAGCCGCCGCCCTGAGTGGCTGAAGATTTTCGCGCGACTACTCTCGACAGCCGGCCACTGATCGATGAGATAAGGTCTAACCTCATCTTCCGTCGTGGCTGCATAAGCCCTCATCATGATCCTGACCCCCACGCCAATAATCCTGAATTTCCGGAAAGTAAACATTCCCGTGTCCCGTACGTTCTGATATCTTTCGACCCCCTTGAGTTCCGTCCGTCATGTACAAGGAAACGATGAGTTTCACGCAGCTTCAACTCGAAGAACTTTTTGCCGTACAGCGTGACGCGTTGAGCCGCAGATTGTTTCGGTTGGTCGGTTCGAGGGAATTGGCAGCCGATCTCGTTCAGGAAACGTTCGTGCGCTTGTTGGGAATGGCCGAAACGCAAACCGTCCTGCACCCGCGGGCGCTGCTGTTTCGCACGGCATCCAACCTGGCCATCGATCACCTCCGCAAACGGAAAGTCGAAAGCCGTCACATCCGCGAGACCATTCCGCTTGAAGCGGCCGACCATGTCGCGTCGCCGGCTCCCACGCCCGAGCAGGAGTTGTGGGGGAAACAGCAGCTTCAGCGCGTGCAAGCGGCGATCGATGCGCTGCCCGCACCGATACGGGAAACGTTCCTGCTCCATCGAATGCACGGGTATGCCTATCACGAAATTGCCGCCAGGCAGGGGATATCGGAAAGCGCGGTCGATAAACGGATGAATCGCGCGCTGAAAGAATGTTGGGCGGCTCTCCACTCGAAAAAATAGTGTCCGACGCCGCTACGGAAGTAGCGCGCTTCTTCGTCTTCATCATATAGTAGAGATCTCACGACGGCGATTCGAAACCGTGACCGTTGCAAAGTACAGAGTTATGGATCAGCCATCGCTTTTCCTTCCACCAGACAAGGATGAAAATCAGATCGCTGATGAAGCGATCGAATGGTTTTCCCGTCTTCGCATGAGTGCCGTGACGTCGAATGACCTGGAGGCGTTCGAGCGTTGGCGCGACGCGCATCCATCGCACAAACTGATTTACGACCGTGTTTCTGCGATGTGGGAGAATCCCGGTATGCTCGTCGCGGCCTCGCGCGCCGGCAAGACAGGCACCGGCCACAAGCCGCTCCCGCGTGTTCGTTGGCGAGCCATGACGGCCATCGCGGCCTCTCTCGTCATGGTGATCGTCGTCGCGATTCAGTGGGATCTCGTCACACGAACACAGGCGGATTACTACACGGGCGTGGGAGAACGGACGACGGTTCGCTTATCCGATCAGTCCGTGGTCACGCTGAACACCCAGACGGCAATCGCCGTTGAGTATGGGGCTGTCGCTAGAACGATTCGTTTGCTCAAAGGACAAGCGTCGTTCAAGGTGACACCGGATGCGTCACGGCCCTTCGTGGTCGAGCATCACGGCATTCAGACTCGGGCGGTGGGCACTGAATTCAACGTTCGTGAACTGTCCAGTGGCGCACAGGTGACGGTCGTCGAAGGCAAGGTCTCCGTCTCGAAACCGGGAGCGTCTTGGTCCGAGATCCCTCTGGGAGCTGGACGCGAAGTCCGCGCCGATGAAGAAACCGGCGGAGAACCGTACGATGTCGACGTGGCCATGGCGACTGCCTGGCAGCAAGGCCGACTGGTCGTAACTGCCGCGCGATTAGACGATGTGCTCGAAGAGGTCGGCAGATATTATCCCGGATCGATCATCATCTGGAACCGAGAGCTTGAGCATATGCGGCTCACCGGAACGTACAATCTGAATGATCCCGCCAAACTTCTCGCGACCTTGTCCAAAACCCTTTCGTTTCATACGGCCTCCCTTGCCGACCGCATAACCGTGCTGTACTAGCCCCGTCAGAAAATATTTTGTCCGAGGTCTACGGAGACGAGGCCGAACTTCGTCTACTCCTATCAGGCGGTCATGGAGAAGTCGAAGGAGGAGTCGGACATGTCTCATCTCAGTCACGTTTGTGCCGATGTATCGACCAGAGTCAAAGAGGATTTCTGGGCAAGGTATGGAAGACCGGCTCTCGCTTCGATTCTGCCGGTTTTTGTTCTTCTCGCGTGTCTGGCAAGCCATGGCTTCGCGGCAGACGGCCAGAGCGTGACCATCACCGAAGAGCAGACGATCGACTTCAACATTCCGCCACAATCACTATCTTCCGCTCTGCACGCCTTTGCCGGACGTACCGGGTGGGAAGTCAGCAGCGCCGCATATTTGTCGGAAGGACAGACCTCGCCGGGCATACAGGGCGCACTCACACCCGAAGATGGGTTGAAAGCGTTACTCGCAGGCACCGGGTTGACCTATCGTGTCATCGGACCGCGGACAATCATGATCGAGCGCATCTCGTCTGCGCCGGAGTTTCCACCGACGACCGATTCGAGCTCGGTTGCGCAGCAAGAGCAACCGGCTCCGAAGAGCGAGAAACCGGTCAAAGTGCCGGAAGTGTTGATTAAAGATGTACGCCAGCGTGACCAGGATACGACGTCGTACGTCGCGGAAAAGGCAAATACAGCCACACGCACCGACACGCCGCTGATTCAGGTGCCGCAATCGGTTGAAGTCGTCACGCAAAAAGTCATCGAGGATCAGCGGGCCATTCGTGTCGAACAGGCGCTGCGCAACGTCAGCGGGGTGGCCTTGGGCGACGTCGGGCAATCCGGTATCGCGGCGGATGTGGCCTATTGCCGCGGGTTTCCTTGCGGGTATTTCAAAAATTACCTTCGCAACGAAGATCAGAATCAGTCGCTGACTTTTCGAGACATCTCCAATATTCAGCGTCTCGAAGTGCTCAAAGGGCCGGCATCGGTCCTGTACGGACGAAGCCAGCCGGGAGGGATCATCAACATTCTGACCAAGCAGCCGCAGACGGAACGGTATGCCTCCATCGATCAAATCATCGGCAATTACAATTACTACCGGACCATGATCGATGTCACCGGTCCGCTGAACGAGAGCAAGACGCTGCTCTTCCGTATCAACGGCGCCTATGAGAACACGGAAAGTTTTCGGGATATCGTAAGGGGACAGCGCTATTTTGTGTCACCTGTCTTCACCTGGCTTGCCGGAAACAATACGACCATGACACTCGAGGGAGAATACATCCGAGATCGCCGGACGCCGGACTTCGGCATTCCAGCAGTGGGACGGGGATTGGCGTCGCTGCCCGACAGCCGTTTCCTTGGCGAACGGTTCGACACTTTGGCGTTCGAAGAGGCTCGAGCCGGACTCACGGTTGAACATCGTTTCAACAGTAGTTGGCGGATCGAAAGCAGACTCAGGATGGATCGATCGACAGCGACGGCCTATCGAACCGTTGCGGCGGGTCTCTTGTCGGACAATCAGACGATGGCGCGGTTTATCTTCGATCAACTTGCTCCTGTCTCCAGTTACTACTGGCGGAACGATGTGATCGGAAAATTTTCCACCGGGTCCATCGGGCACAATCTATTGGTCGGGGCCGAAATCGGAAGGCAGTATGCGTCGTACGATCAAGCCGCGGCTCTGTCGAGTCCGATCAACATCTTCAACCCGGTCTATGGCGCGCCCGTACCCACGCTCAATCGAACACCGTTCAGCCATAGTTTCGCGAATGCGATCGGCTGGTACGCGCAAGACCAAATCTCACTGCTCGATAACCTTCACATCCTGATCGGCGCCCGCGGCGATTATTTCTATCAACACAGCAATGTCGCGGGAGCGGAAACGAAAGCGGAAGATTTTGCATTCAGCCCGCGTGTCGGCGTGACGTATCTCCCGATCCCACAACTCGCGTTGTATGCGAACTTTACCCGGTCCTTTATTCCAAACTTCGGTCCGTTTACGGCCGCGCGGAATCAATTCGACCCGTCCATGGGCACGCAATATGAAGCCGGAGCCAAGGTCGATATCGTACCCGGCCGTTTGACCTCCACCGTAGCTGTGTACCGGCTCACGAAGACGAACGTACTTGCGGTGGATCCAACGGCGGGGGCCGCCGGATTTTTTGTCCAGACCGGCGAGCAACGCAGTCAAGGTGTCGAAGTCGACGTGACGGCGCAACTGGCGCCGGGATGGAAGATTATTGCGACCTATGCCTATACGGATGCGCGCATCACGGCGGACACGACCGTTCCGGTCGGTAATCGAATTCCGCTCGTTGCCAGAAACACCGGAAGCTTCTGGACCACCTATGACCTACAAAGCGGTCCGTTGAAAGGGCTTGGGGCCGGCATCGGTCTGTTTGCCGTGGGAGATCGGGCCGGAGACCTCGCCAATTCATTCGGACTGCCGGGCTATGTGCGAACAGACGCCGCGCTGTACTATCGCAAGCCCGAAATTTTCACCAGGACGAACCTGCTTGCCCAATTGAACGTGCAGAATTTACTCGATCAGGATTATTTCTATAGCGGGGGACAGGGACGAGGCTCCGCCGCGTTTCCCGGCGCACCGACCACCGTCTTGGGGTCGGTCAAGTTGGAATTCTATTGATATGGCGCTCACCGCCGAGTCATTCCGACGCTGGTACCTCACCCACAAATGGACCAGCTTGGTCTGCACCCTATTTTTGCTGATGCTGTGCCTGACCGGCCTGCCCTTGATCTTTCGCGATGAACTGACCTTTTGCCTGGGCGACGCGATTGAACCGCCCGAGCATGTGAGCGTTTCGGCGCCCGTCAATCTGGATGCGCTCATCCAGGATGCCAAAGCGCGACGTCCGAAGGATACAGTGAAGTTTCTCACGAAGGACGATGACTATCCGATGTGGTTCGTCTCGCTGGGCGACACCCCTATGGCGCGGGACAATTCTGCCATCTACATGTACGACCAGCGCACCGGCGAGTTCCTCAAAGAGTATCCGGTCGGGCACGGACTCGTCTATGTCTTGCTGACGCTCCACGTCGAGATGTTCGCCGGCCTATGGGGGTCACTGTTTCTCGGCGCGATGGGGCTCGTGTTTGTGGCCTCCGTCGTTTCGGGTATCGTCGTCTATGGGCCTTTTATGCGGAAGTTGCAGTTCGGTTCGATCCGGCTGGCGCGCAGTGCACGCCTCGCCTGGCTCGATCTCCACAATCTCCTGGGTATCGTCACAGTGACGTGGGCGTTGGTCGTCGGCGTGACTGGGGTCATCAACACCTTGGACCGGCCGCTCCTGAGTTATTGGCAGATGACGGAAATCAGCGACATGCTGACACCTTGGAAAGATCAGCCGGCGCTGGCGAACATAGTCCCGGTGGACGAGGTCATCCGGACAGTGGAAACGGCGGCGCCGGATTTAGCCGTTCGCTTCATCGCCTTCCCAGGAACGCCCTTTGCCGGTCCGCACCACTATATGGTCTTCATGCGTGGCCAGACGCCATTGACCGGGCGATTGTTAACCCCGATGTTGGTCCATGCCGAGACGGCTCAAATTAGCGATAGCCGCCACCTCCCTTGGTACCTGACGGCATTGCTGTTGTCGCAGCCACTGCACTTCGGCGACTATGGCGGCTTGCCTCTGCAGCTGTTGTGGGTGGTGCTGGATCTCATCACCATCGTGGTCTTGATCAGTGGCCTGTATCTCTGGTGGCAGAAGCGCAAGAGTTCCGCGGAGGATCTATTGATGCAACCGGAATGGACTACAGAGACTGATCATCCATTGGAGCCGAGTACGGGGGCCCGATGAGTGATCCGCAGACAACCAGGCAGATCTGGGCGTCACCGATTGTGTTGGGCATTATCAGTGCCATTGGGTTGGTATCGGCTCTCTTGGGGGACAGCATCTGGGATGCGCTGTCCTGGGTGACGCTCACTGCCCCCGTTGCCGCGGTCCTGTGGTTCGTCGTACGCGCCATTTCTCACTCGCCTTCTTGATGATGTGATCGTGAGACTAGTTCGTATCAGCATAGCCGGAGGCATGACGAGTGTGGACTGGTATGAGTGACACAATCGACTCAGTCTCGGCGTTGGAGGCCTGCATCGGTAAGGTCCCAGGGCCGATCGATTTGAAAGTCATCGATCACCTCAATGAAGGAGCTGTGCGATGGATCGCGGCCTCGCCGCTGCTTTTCGCCGCATTCGGTTATGACGACGATATAGGCCTTACGCTTGCGGGCGGCCCGCCCGGCTTCGCGCATCCTATCGACTCTTCGAGGCTGAGATTGCCTGCGATCTCACTTGACGAACCGAACCTTGCCCGTGTAGGGCGTGCCGTCGGAGCATTGTTCTTGGTGCCCAATATCGGTGAAACATTGCGGGTGAACGGCCACGTCGTTGCCGTCGGTAATGGTGAGATCGAGATCGCGGTGGAAGAATGTTACATGCACTGCGCGAAGGCGTTGCTGCGGTCGAACTTCTGGGCTGCATCACCACAGTCCGAGGTTCCCGACGTTGCCTCGGACTTTCTGACTGCAAGCCGCTTCATGGCGCTTGCAACAGTCGATAACCAGGGACGCGCCGACGTCAGTCCGAAGGGTGATCCGGCGGGTGCGTTGATCCGCCTGCAAAACGGCCATGCCTGGTTTGCCGATCGTCCGGGTAACCGCCGTGCCGACAGCTTCCGCAACATTCTCGCCCAGCCGCGTATCACAGCGGCCATGCTGATACCAGGTGGTACCCGCGTCGCCATGCTGTCCGGACTAGCGCGGCTCACCACCGACGCGGCGATGCGCGTCGACTTTTCCGTTTCCGGCAAGACTCCGCTGCTTGTGACTTGCATCGAACAGCCGGCGCCGGTGATCTTTGAAAGCCGCGCCTTGGCTCAAGCGCGGCTCTGGCCGGCCGCACAATCTACGGAGAGTCTTGATCCCGCTGAAATGTTCGCCGCGCACATCAAGCTCAGCAAAGCGCGCGGCGTGCAGGCAAAATTGATGCGTGCCGCGGTGGCGGTCCCGGGCCTCATGAAGAAGGGCTTACAGCGTGATTACCGAAACAATTTGTATTGAGTCGGCAACCCTACTACGTCCCGTGACACTTTTTGTATTTCTTTCCGCTGCCGCAGGGGCAAGGATCGTTGCGTCCAACTTTGTTCTCGGCCCGTTGCGCGGGAGCCGTCGCAGCTACAGGCTCGTCCCCGCGATTCAAGGTGAGTTTGGGCTGCGGGCGTGAAATGACGGGTTGTGACGGCGTTTCAGCCTGTTCTCCTTCGTGGCGGACGGCCTGTACATGGAACAGCCGATCGAGCGTATCGGACTTCACCCGCTCCATCATGCCGGCGAAGAGATCGAACCCTTCGCGCTTGTACTCGATCAACGGATCTTTCTGCCCATAGCCGCGAAGACCGATGCCGTCCCGCAGGTGGTCCATGGCCAAGAGGTGATCCTTCCAATGGTGATCGATCACCTGGAGCATGAAGGTTTTCTCCAAAAATCGCATCAGGTCGGATCCCAACTCTTGTTCCTTCTTGGTATAGGCTTCCCGGACGTGAGTTCGCAGGTCTTCCACCAATGCGTCGCGTCCGACATCTCGAAGGGAGTCTCCCTCGTCGTTTTTGCCTTGGGTGATGTCGAGACCGAACTGGCCCTGCATCATATCGGTGAGGCCTTTGACGTCCCATTCTTCGGGATACTGATCGGGGGGGCAATACACGGTCAGGGATGATTCCACGGAAGCGTCCATCATGTCCTGGAGATCGTCGGTCAAGTTGTCTCCGCTCAGCACCGCCCGGCGATGACGATAGATCACTTCGCGCTGCTTGTTCATGACGTCGTCGTATTCCAGCAGCTGTTTTCGTATTTCAAAGTTATGGGCTTCGACTTTCTTTTGAGCGTTCGCGATGGCGCGCGTCACCATGCCATGCTCGATGGGAACGCCTTCTTCCATGCCGAGCTTGAGCATCAACTGCGATACGCGTTCGGACGCGAAAATCCGCATCAGGTCGTCTTCCAACGACAGATAAAATCTCGACGTGCCCGGATCGCCCTGGCGTCCGGCTCGTCCGCGAAGCTGATTGTCGATGCGGCGGCTCTCATGCCGCTCCGTGCCGAGAATATGAAGTCCGCCCGCGGCGATGACTGCCTGCTTGTCCTTCTCGCAATCGGACCGGATGCCCTCATAGATTTCGAGTTTGCGGCTTTCCGGCATGTTCTCTTCGCGATAGAGCACCTGCTTGTACATGAAATCCGGATTGCCGCCCAATAGAATGTCGGTTCCGCGTCCCGCCATGTTCGTGGCAATCGTCACCGCCCCTTTGCGCCCGGCTTGCGCGACGATTTCGGCTTCCCGCTCATGCTGCTTGGCGTTCAGCACATTGTGTTTCACGCCGTTGCGATTCAAGAGTCCGGCCAGCTTCTCGGATTTCTCGATGGAAATGGTCCCGACGAGCACGGGTTGCCCGCGCTCATGGCATTCTTTGATCTCTTCGACGATCGCCGCGAATTTTTCCTTCTCCGTGCGATAGACCACGTCGGCATAATCCTGCCGAATCATTTGGCGGTTGGTCGGCACGACGTTGACGTCCAGATTGTAGATCTTGGCGAACTCGGCGGCTTCTGTATCCGCAGTGCCGGTCATGCCGCTGAGCTTCTTGTACATGCGGAAATAATTCTGAAAGGTCACCGACGCGAGCGTC
>CAZPNQ010000105.1:0-13778 GCA_964587955.1 uncultured Nitrospira sp. | reverse complement strand
CGTCGACAGCGCCAATTTCCGCGTGCAGAAATTCGACATGTCGGGCGAGTTCATCATGGCCTGGGGCAGCTTCGGCAACGGCGATGGACAATTCTATTTTCCGCGCGGGGTGGCGGTCGATCAGGAGGACGGGACCGTCTACGTCGTCGACATGGGTAATCACCGCATCCAGAAATTCGACACCAGCACCAATGTCTTGCCGCAGTTGCTGACGAAATGGGGAGGCAGCCCGGCGGCCGGGCATGCCAGCAGTGCCTTGGCGCAGGAGGCCGGACAATTGCGCTCACCGTGGGGCATCACCGTCGACGGGGCCGGAGATGTCTATGTGACGGATACGGGGAATCACCGGATCGAAAAGTTCGACCGCGAGGGCAATTTCATCACCCAATGGGGTGGGTTCGGCAATGGCGACGGGCAATTCAATTTTTCATACGGAATCGCCGTTGATGCGAAGGGAAGCGTGTTTATCGTCGACAGCGGCAACACGCGAGTGCAGCAGTTCATGCCCTCGGAAGAGGGCAGCGAGCGGTTGCAAGACGAGGCGGAGGAGCTGGCTGAGTTGGAGAAAGCGCAACGAACGCAGAACGTTTAATAGTATTTCACATGAGTCGGCAGGCTGTTCAAAACGACTGTCCAGCAAGGCCGCAACAAGCGAAGAGGCGAATCGTACTCTGGGTCGTACGTTGAGCCTCTAAGGTCCGCGAGGCGACGAATAAGGAGCCTCACGTTTGCGGACGGGCGCGAGATGGTGAGCGCCCCGTGTCTTGTGAGAACACCGCTGGCGGACGTTTTCAACAGCCTGCTAGAAGAGGGAACGATGCTTGATAAAGAACCGCGATTAGGACTGACGTACGACGATGTCGTTCTCGTGCCGGCCAAGTCGCAGATCGTGCCCAACGAAGTCGATACCGGCACCTTCGTCTCGCGCAACATCCGGATCAATATCCCGCTCGTCAGCGCCGCCATGGATACCGTCACGGAGGCTCGGTTGGCGATTGCGATGGCGCGCGAGGGAGGGATTGGGATCATTCATCGCGTGTTGTCTCCCGCAGATCAGGCGACAGAGGTGGATAAAGTCAAGAAATCCGAAAGCGGGATGATCCTTGATCCCGTGACGATTTCTCCGGACGAAACGATTCGCGATGCGCACCAACTGATGGCGAAATATCGTATCTCAGGCATCCCCGTCACCAAAGGGCGCAAGCTGGTGGGGATTCTTACCAATCGTGACCTGAGGTTCGAAACCCGGATGGACATGAAGGTGTCGCAGGTGATGAAGAGGGATCGCCTCATCACTGCGCCGGAAGGCACCAGCCTGGAGAAGGCGAGAGAGATTCTTCATGAGCATCGAATTGAAAAATTGCCGGTGGTGAACAAACAGTTTGAGCTCAAGGGACTCATTACCATCAAGGATATTGAGAAGCGGATCAAGTATCCCAACGCATGCAAGGACGGCCATGGACGTTTACGCGTCGGTGCGGCAGTCGGTGTCGGGCAGGATACGGAAGAACGTGTGACGCTTCTCAAGAAATCCGGCGTGGATCTGGTGGTGATCGATACCGCGCACGGCCATTCACAAGCTGTGCTGGCTATGGCGAAGATGATCAAGAAGCAGTATCCGGATCTCGAACTGGTTGCTGGAAACATCGGGACCGCAGAGGCTGCCAAAGATCTCCTCAAAGTGGGAGTCGATGCCGTCAAGGTCGGGGTTGGGCCCGGATCGATCTGCACGACACGGATCGTGTCCGGCGCCGGCATGCCGCAGCTGACGGCCATTGCGGATTGTGCAAAAGCTTTACATGGCAGTGGCGTCCCGATTATCGCCGATGGAGGCATCAAATTTTCAGGCGACATCACGAAGGCGTTAGCCGCTGGGGCGTCTTCCGTCATGCTGGGCGGTCTCTTTGCCGGAACGGAAGAGTCTCCCGGTGAGACGGTGCTCTACCAAGCCAGGACCTACAAAGTTTATCGTGGCATGGGTTCCATTGGGGCGATGGAGCGAGGTGGAGGGGATCGGTACGGCCAGGGAGGACGCCCTGCCCAAAAGCTGGTTCCCGAAGGCATCGAAGGCCGGGTTCCGTATAAAGGCCCGCTGGCCGCCGTGGTGTATCAGCTGGTCGGCGGGGTGAGATCGGGAATGGGGTATTGCGGCTGTAAAACCGTTGCCGACTTGCAACGCAATGCCACGTTCATCAGACAATCCGTGGCCGGCCTCCGAGAAAGCCATGTACACGACGTGATCATCACGAAAGAAGCACCGAACTATCGGATGGATTGGGAATAGTTTCTGGTAAGGGGTTAGGGTAAGGAGTGAGGGGTTCCGAATCTTGCCCCTGGTCCGTCAACCGTGATTCACCCCTTACACCTCACCCCTGACCTCTAACCGCATCAAGATGGAACTTTGGCACGATAGAATTCTGGTCCTTGACTTTGGGTCGCAATACACGCAACTGATTGCCCGCCGCATTCGCGAAGCGCAGGTCTATTCGCAAATTCTCCCCTGTACGGTCTCGTTGGCGACAATTCTCGCGTATCGACCGCAAGGTATTGTCCTTTCCGGCGGGCCTTCCAGCGTCTATGAAAAGAAGGCACCTTCTGTCGCTAAAGAACTGTTCGATCAGAACATTCCGATCCTTGGGATTTGCTACGGCATGCAGCTGGTGACTCATCTCTCCGGAGGGGAAGTCGCGAAGTCGACCCATCGGGAATATGGGAGGGCCGATCTGGCGATTGATGATGCCGGAGATCTCTTTAAAGGTGTCGGAACCGATCGGTCCACCGCCGTATGGATGTCGCACGGTGATCGCATTGAACGGATGCCGCCTGGGTTTCGATCGATCGCGCACACGAACAACTCGCCCGTTGCGGCGATGAAGCGGGACGATCAGAAGTGCCGGATCTATTGTCTGCAGTTCCATCCCGAAGTGGCTCACACGCCGGAAGGAACCAAGATTCTACGCAATTTCGTCTACGAAATTTGCGGCTGCAAACCGACGTGGACCATGCAGTCCTATGTCGAGACTGCGGTGAACCAGATTCGCGATCAAGTCGGTAAGGACCGGGTCATTTGTGCGCTGAGTGGAGGCGTAGATTCCTCGGTCGCGGCGGCGCTGGCGCATCGAGCCATCGGCGATCAGCTCACCTGCATCTTCGTCGATAACGGCGTCTTGCGGGCCGGTGAACGGGATCAGGTGCAAAAGACTTTCGCATCGCAGCTCCATCTGAATCTTCGGATACTCGATAGGACGAAACAATTTCTTGCCGGGTTGAACAGGGTGACGGACCCCGAACGCAAACGAAAGATCATCGGCCGGCAGTTCATCACACATTTCGAGGCGGAATCGAAGAAGCTGAAAGGCGTCAGGTATCTGGTTCAGGGCACGCTTTATCCCGACGTGATCGAAAGCGTCAGCTTCAAGGGTCCGTCGGCTACGATTAAAACCCATCATAATGTCGGCGGCTTGCCCGCGCGCATGAAACTCAAGCTCATCGAGCCTCTGCGCGAGCTTTTCAAGGATGAAGTGCGTGTACTGGGGAAAGAGCTGGGTTTGCCGGACGAGATTATCTGGCGGCAGCCGTTCCCAGGTCCAGGGTTGGCGATCCGCGTGCTCGGCGCAGTGACTCCGGAACGGTTGGCGATTCTGCGGGCGGCTGAATCGATCGTGGATCAGGAAATCCGAAGTGCCGGTCTCTATCGTGAAATTTGGCAGGCGTTTGCCGTCCTGTTGCCGATTCGAACTGTCGGAGTGATGGGTGATCAACGGACTTATGAGAACGTCATCGCGATTCGTGCCGTCACCAGCGTAGACGGCATGACGGCTGACTGGGCGAAGATTCCAAACGACGTGCTGGGTCGCATGTCAAACCGGATTATCAATGAAGTGAAGGGCGTGAATCGGGTCGTGTATGACATCAGTTCGAAACCACCCAGCACGATAGAGTGGGAGTAGGGAGTTAGGCTAAGGTCAAGGTTAAGGTTGAGAGAGTTGGTTTAGGATCCTGAGCCTCAACCTCAACCTCAACCTTATGGTAACCATGGAAGTCCGTCTTCAAAAGCTTATCGCCAGTACGGGATTGTCATCCCGCCGAAAGGCGGAGATGCTGATCGCAACTGGCCGGGTCTCAGTGAACGGCAAGATTGTCACCGAACTCGGGACGAAGGTCGACCCCGGACGGGATCATGTGAAGGTCGATGGCAAACACCTCACCTCGGCACAGCCATTTGTGTACTTGCTGTTGCACAAACCCAAGAACGTGATGTCTACGTTGGACGACCCAGGTGGACGGACGACCGTAAAGGATTTCTTGCGAGGTGTCTCGGTTCGAGTGTTTCCAGTCGGTCGGTTGGACTTCGACAGCGAAGGGTTGATGCTGCTGACGAATAACGGCGAGCTTGCACAGGCCTTGCTGCATCCGCGGTATCATGTGCCCAAAACCTATCTGATCAAGGTCAAGGGTGTGCTGACAGATAACGAGATCGGCCAACTTCAGCGCGGTGTCAAGCTCGAGGATGGGATGACGGGCCCGGCGGTGGTAAAAAAGGTAAAGCGAGCCGAGGCGAACTCCTGGTTGGAGATCACGATCCGTGAGGGGCGCAAGCATCAAGTGAAACGGATGTTGGAATCCGTGGGGCATATGGTGATCAAGCTGATGCGGGTTCGGATGGGGCCACTGGTGCTCGGCCATCTGGAGCCCGGCGAATTTCGTTTCCTCACCGATTGGGAAGCCAATGCCTTGCGTGAACTGGTGGAACAACGCGTTGCCTCGGTCGAAAAGGGAGAAGCGGCGATGCCGGGTCCTAAGCGGCTGGTGAGGCGCGAGGGCTGGGCCAGGCCGGTCAAGGCCAAGAAGTATGTTGGAAAGAAAGCGAGAACGGCATGAAAATCCGCACACATCGCTGCGGCGAGTTGAATACGAAACAGATCGGGCAGACCGTGGTGTTGAACGGGTGGGTCCAGCGCCGGCGGGATCATGGCATGGTCATCTTCATCGATCTTCGCGACCGGACGGGCCTCACGCAGGTCGTCTTTAATGCCGAGCGCAATCTTCGATGCCATCAAGCCGCCCATACGCTCCGCAGCGAATGTGTCGTGTCCGTGACCGGGCACGTGATGGCACGACCGGAGGATTCGAAAAATCCCGATCTCTCGACCGGTGAAATCGAGGTCTTCGTTGACGAAGTGGAGATTCTCAACGAATCCAAGACGCCGCCGTTTCTGATCGATGATGAGGCTGACGTCACGGAAGCCATTCGTCTGAAATATCGCTTCCTGGACCTTCGCCGTCCCAGGATGCAACGGCTGTTGAGTCTCCGCCACCGCATTATGCAGGCCACCAGAGAATTCGTGAATGCCGAGGGCTTCTTGGAAGTGGAGACTCCGATTTTGACGAAGAGCACGCCGGAAGGTGCCAGAGACTATTTGGTGCCAAGCCGAGTGAATGCCGGACAGTTCTTTGCCTTGCCCCAGTCTCCGCAACTCTTCAAACAGGTCCTCATGGTCAGTGGCGTGGATCGGTACTATCAAATCGCGCGCTGCTTCCGTGACGAAGATCTCCGTAACGACCGGCAACCGGAGTTTACGCAAATCGACCTGGAATTGTCGTTCGTCGACCGCGAGCAGATCATGAGTCTGATGGAGCGCATGATCGTGACGATTTTTGACCAAGCCGGCGGCGTGCAGTTGCCGACGCCGTTCCCCCGGATGACCTATGCGGAGGCCATGGGCCGCTATGGGTCGGATAAGCCGGACCTCCGGTTCGACATGCCGCTCTATGACGTGACCGGATTCGGTGCTGCGAGCGAGTTTAAGGTCTTCAAGGACGCGGCGACTAAGGGTGGCATCGTGAAGGCCCTTATCGTGAAGGGTGGCGCGACCCTGTCCCGTACTCGTATCGATGCGTTGGGAGAAACGGCCAAGAGCTTTGGCGCGAAGGGCCTTGCTTGGCTGAAGTTGACGGCGGAAGGACAGCTGGAGTCCGTCATTGCGAAGTTCTTGGATGCCAAGGCCTTCGCGTCGGCTTTGCCGGACGCAAGGCCTGGTGACTTGGTTTTGTTCGGTGCCGACAAGCCGGCGATCGTCCACGACGTGATGGGACGGATCAGGCTGCTCTTGGGCGAAGAGTTGAAGTTGATCGACACCTCCGCCTGGCGGCCCTTGTGGGTGATCGACTTCCCCATGTTGGATTACGACCCGGAGCAGAAGCGGTATGTGGCCATGCATCATCCCTTCGCGGCACCGCTCGACGAAGATCTGGGGTTGCTCGATTCCGATCCGCTCAAAGTCCGGGCCAAGGCCTACGACATGGTGCTCAATGGGAGCGAAATCGGCGGTGGGAGCATTCGTATCCATCGGCGTGAGGTACAAAGCAAAGTGTTCGACCTGCTCGGAATCGGAAAGGACGAAGCCGTCGTCAAGTTTGGATTTCTGCTTGAGGCGCTTGAGTATGGCGCTCCACCGCATGGCGGCATCGCCTTTGGATTGGACCGATTGGTCATGCTGCTCGGCAACGCCGATTCGATCCGCGATGTTATCGCGTTCCCCAAGACCCAGAAGGCGCAATGTCCGCTGACCGAGGCACCGTCTGCCGTGAGTCCTGATCAACTCAAGGAATTGCGCATCAAGCTGGATCTCGTGGAGTAGATCCCTCTATGGCTGCCAACACCTTCGGCCGGATCCTCACCGTCACGTCATTCGGGGAGAGTCATGGGCCGGCGATTGGGTGCGTCGTCGACGGGTGCCCGCCTGGCCTTTCACTTTCAACGGAAGATATTCAGAAAGATCTCGATCGGCGCAAACCCGGTACATCCCGTCATGTCACTCAGCGGCAGGAGTCGGATACGGTTGAAATCCTCTCCGGGGTATTCGAGGGAAAGACCACCGGCACCCCGATCGCGCTGTTGATTCGAAACGAAGATCAGCGCAGCCGCGATTATGGAAATTTGATCGATACCTTCCGTCCGGGCCACGCCGACTATACCTATTGGCAGAAGTACGGCATTCGCGACCATCGAGGAGGTGGACGGGCATCGGCGCGTGAGACGGCTGTCCGGGTTGCTGCTGCGGCAATTGCGAGAAAGTGGCTGAGTGAAAAGTATGGTGTGATGATCCGTGGTTATCTCAGCCAGCTTGGGCCTCACGAATTGCCATTCAAGGATTGGGCGGCTGTGAGCAACAATCCATTCTTTTCTGCCGATCCGGATGCGGTGCCGAAGCTGGAATCGTTCATGGATGAGCTGCGGAAGGCTGGTGATTCCGTGGGGGCACAAATCACGACCGTGGCAGAGCATGTGCCGGTCGGGTGGGGCGCGCCGGTGTATGGAAAATTGGATGCTGATCTGGCCGCAGCGATGATGGGGATCAATGCGGTCAAAGCCGTCGAGATCGGATCGGGCTTTGCCTCGGTCACTCAACGTGGTTCAGAACATGGCGATGAACTCACACCCGATGGCTTTGTTACGAACCACGCCGGCGGCATTCTCGGTGGCATCTCGACCGGTCAGGATATCGTCGTCACCATCGGCATCAAGCCCACATCGAGCATCCGCATCCCACGCAAGTCGATCGACAAACAAGGCAATCCCGTCATGGTCGAGACCAACGGCCGCCACGATCCCTGCGTCGGCATCCGTGCCACACCAATTGCTGAGGCCATGATGGCCCTTGTCCTGATGGATCACGCGCTGCTGCATCGAGCGCAAAATGCCGACGCAAAAACGGCAACACCGAAGATTGCCGGTTCCATCAAGGGGTCAGCGACGTCGAAATAGGCTGAGCGACCCCTCTTTCAGCTCCACGTGCTCCTCATCGCAGGAGGCCACACCGTGCCCATGCACAATTTTATGTTTGCCGGTTATCCCACTGCGCCGGTGTTCAAAACCAAAGGCGGCAAGACCAACATTCGTGAGCTTCTCTGGGGAGATTGGGTGCAGTTGACCGGCGATTGGGAGGACGGGTGGGCACCCGTTTCAGTCAGAGGTTCCAAAGGCTGGATGAAGCAGTCCGACCTCCAAATCGACCGCTGCTTAGAGATCATCTTCCTCGATGTTGGACAAGGCGACGGTTGTCTGGTGATCACGCCCGATGACAAGCATATCCTTATCGACGCCGGTGTATCCGACAACATGCTGCGATTCCTCCGGTGGCGCTACGCGGGGTTTAAGAACAAGTGGACCTTCGATGCCGCCATCATCACACACCCGGATCAGGACCACTATGGCGGCTTTCAGGATATCTTCGAGGAGCCGAACGTCTTTTTCCGATGCCTCTATCACAATGGTATTGTGGAGCGGAATGCCGACGACACCCTTGGTCCGTCTGAAACCGACGGTGAGGTGAAATATCTCACCGAGATCATTCGTACCGAGGAAGAACTTGATCAACTCTTGAGCCAAGCCGGGAATCGCGGCAAGAAACTCTACCCCAAACTGCTCTACACCGCTTTTAAGAGCGGACGGGTGGATGACATTCGTTCTTTGGCGACGGAGGACGACTATGTTCCCGGGTACGGTGCCGAGAAGAACGTCAGGCTCAAAATTCTCGGTCCGATTCTCGAACCCAAGGCCGGTAAGACCAGGCTACGCTGGTTCCCGAAGACGATTGGCTCAAAGTCGTGGGATATCGGCAAGACCAAGAACGGGCACTCGGTCATCCTTCGGCTTGAATACGGCAATCTGCGTCTGCTTTTTGGAGGCGATCTCAATAGCCCGGCAGAGATGTTCCTGCTCAATCAGTACGCCGGTGGCGCAACGGACGAAGCGGCTCTCGTGGATGCTGGGCGCCAGGCCTTCGGCTGCGATGTCGCCAAGTGTTGCCACCACGGCAGTGCCGATTTCACCGAGACGTTTCTCAAGACCGTTCTGCCTGCGGCCACCGTCATCTCTAGCGGCGACGAGGAATCCCATGCCCACCCGCGCAGTGACACCTTAGGCACCATCGGCTTGTACGGAAGGCAACCGCGCCCGCTCATTTTTAGTACGGAACTCTCCCGCAGCAGCCGCGAGCGGGAAAGCGTCACCGTGCTCAAGAAAATTACCACGCTGCGTCAGCAGCTTGCGGAGGCGTCGAGCATCGAACGAGTTCATGAACTATTGCCGCTTTACGATGCGCAGGTCGACGAACTCAAGAAGCGCAACGTCACGGTGTATGGGGCCATCAATCTGCGCAGCGACGGCAAACGAGTCGTGATGGCCTATCGGCTTGAAAAAGACCGCCTGAGTGGCAGCAGGCTTACCGAATGGGACATCTATCGACTTGAAACCAACGAGAACGGCCGACTCGAATACATAAAATGACAGGATATTTCCCCATTTGACGTCTTCCTCAGTCGCTCCGCGAGAAAGCCTGTTAGCGCACAGCTCCACCACATTGACAGTCGACGTGGGATAGGGAATCGGGAGGCCATTGCTGAGCGGTTGCGCATAGCCGCTCACGAAGGGGACTCCACTCTGGCTCAGAGGAAAAGACACGTAGTACAATCCCGATGCGAAACAGTTTAGTTAGAGGAACATATGATCGATATCTATACTGACGGTGCCTGCAGCGGAAATCCAGGACCTGGGGGGTGGGGGGTCTTGCTGCGGAATGGCGGGACTGAAACTGAACTGTGCGGTGGTGAGCCGGCGACGACGAACAACCGAATGGAGTTGCTCGCGGTTATCGAGGCGTTGCAGTCACTTACACAGCCGGTGCAGGCGCGGGTCTATACCGATTCACAGTATGTCCAAAAAGGTATCAGCGAGTGGATCCACAGCTGGAAGCGTCGAGGGTGGAAGACTGCCGGCAAAGAACCGGTGAAGAACGAGGACTTGTGGCGGCGGCTCGATGCCTTGGCTGCTACGCATACACTCGAATGGCGCTGGGTCAGAGGGCACAACGGACACCCAGAGAATGAGCGGGCAGACGCGTTGGCTCGCACCGGACTTGAACAGGCACGATACGCAAGACCTCTAGTTCGACAGCCCATCCAGAGTTCGATTGATCTTCCGATCCGAGACTCGAGTCGATCAGCCGAGCCTTCTCTCATTCTCGATATCCAACATGCCACGGTCTATCGAGGCGACACCTGTGTGTTTTCAGATTTCTCCTTTGCGCTGCGCGAAGGTGAGCGTGCGGCGATACTTGGTCCCAACGGTGCAGGGAAATCGACCCTGCTTAAACTCCTCTTGGGCGAAGTGCATGCGATCCCCAGAGACGAAATGAGGATGACGCTCTTCGGCGAAAATCGCTGGAGTGTGTGGGATGTGCGGAAGCGAATCGGGATTGTGTCACACGATCTCCAACGGGAGTATCTGATTTGTGCTGAGGGACTGAACGTGGTCCTTTCCGGATTCTATGCGAGCAATGACACCTATGAGTATCAAGAATTCAGCGACACTCAGATTGCACGCGCACATGCGTTGATGGAAGAATTGGGTATTGCCTCGTTGGCTCACCGGCGTTTTGGGCATCTATCTACTGGGGAACAGCGGCGCTTTCTGCTGGGGCGGGCGCTGGTGCATGATCCGCCGGTACTGGTGCTGGATGAACCGACGAGCGGCCTGGACATCAAGGCTTGCTTTCAGTATCTCGAGGTACTGCGTGCTCAAATCACAAAAGGAAAGACGGTTCTGCTCGTGACGCACCATCTGCATGAAATTCCACCGGAGATCGATCGCGTGATGTTCCTGAAAGAAGGAAAGATCCTCGCCGATGGTCTCAAATCAACACTGCTTACTAACGATCAAGTCGACCGGCTTTTCGACAGTAAGATCACCCTCGTTCAGGCCAACGGTTGGTATCAAGCCTTGCCGGGGTAATACCGACCCGTTTCTTCAATGGTTCCAGAACTCTCGCATCCTTTGACGAACTTCCTCTTGAGAGATAGGCTTCAGATGCCTGTCTGTATCAAGAGCAAGAGTATCCGTGATCGACGCCCCTTTCAAATATAGACGGTGCCTGGCCGCACTATTCTTTGTGTGCTCGTTCATTGGACACAATGTCTCCATCGAGTCGGCACGGGCTGAAACCTGGGTTTGTCCTCGGCCTGGTCTGTCGGATCTGTATACGGATCGCAGCGGACCAGGCTGTAGACAACTCGGCGAGACAAAGACCTATTCGCCGGTGATCATCTCTCCGACGACGAAATCTCCACCAGGCACCGTTTTCTCCCCAGCAATTACGGATCACGTCACTCCCGGATTTCCCAAAGGACAAGCGGATGGGAAGGCCTTGCCGTTTCCCGAAGTCTCTTTGACCCTACCTCTTTTGAGTGTCGGGCAAGATAAAGTTGGTTCGATTACCGGTTCATGGAGTGGATTCGCGGCGCGATTGATGGTCGGGTACAAGGCTGATGGAAAGGGGCCTGAGATTTTAGGCGATTCAAATCTGATGCCGGTGTCTGCCCATTCCTTTCGCACGGCTGTCACGGTTGCCACGAAGGCGGTGGGATATGATTCCCGATACTTGAGTGTGCGTATTCTAGTGCCGGCCCGCTTGGATGGACCCAGCGCGGGAGGAATTTTTGCCGCGGGTATTGCCGCCGCACTACTGGGCGATTCGATTCGCCAGGATGTCTGTATGTCAGGGACGATCGAGTCGGATGCTGAGATCAGGCCTGTCGGTCGATTGGTGGACAAGATGAATGCCTGCCGAGATCTCAAAAAGACTCTGATGATTGTGCCCGATGGATTGGATAACAGCCATTTGAACTTCACCGGAGCCGAACGATCCATCCACGTGATCGAGGTGCATACTCTTGCCGAAGCCTACAGTGCGGCGACTGGTCAAATCCTTCGTCAAATTCCCATCAATTAGTGAGGAGGTCGATAATGCAGGGTCACATTTCAAGAGTTGGGCACTCTGTGACGGGAATGATGATGAGAAACATCGGGCTGTTGGCAATGATACTGGTGCTATGCGTACCCTCCGCACGGGCGGCCGATCCGGTGAAAATCAATTCGCTGGTTACGTATCCCGACATGTACAAAATGAAAGTCGTGCAAGTGGAAGGGACGGTAAACAACTACCGCATGAATCACTTCATCGGGGAACGAACGAAACTGGAGAAATGCATCCAAGACTTTACGGTTGATGACGGCACCGGGATGATTCAGGCGAGCTATGCAGCGATTTGCCAGATGGGACCGGTTATGCTGAAAGATGGCGATGAGGTCACGATCGAAGGGCACTTTCTTGGCAATCTCGACGTTCGATCGGTAAAAAAGCGCTGAATGAGAGATTCTAAAAACTTCGGGTGAGATGTGTGGCGGAATCAGCTACTTCTTCCGAAACCCAAACAATGCTCCGGCCCCGGCGGCGCCGGCTGAGGGGAGATAGCCGGTCAACACTTCCTTGAAACCCTGAGCTTTGCCTCGACCCCAATCAAGGATATGATTCACATCTGCTTGAATAAGTGTCCATTCCAGATGAATCCAGCCGGTGGTTTTAAGAACCGCAACGAGGATCAGCAATGAGCCGATGATTATCAGGGCGAGCTTCACGGTTTTTCGGAACGCCCAGCCGATCAAGAATCCTCCGAGGAAGCTACCACCCGCGCTCGCGAGTGCCGGCGACATCATATTGCTGAGCCAGGCGCCGATTCCGGCGACGGTAGTCGCGCTGGCGGCAAGAAACGATTTGGCGGCCCAGGGAGGGTCGGACGCGAGTGTTCCTAGTGTCTTGGCTAAAAAGCTACTCTTCTGAGCTTGAACGGGAACGGTGCTCATAGTCGTTTCGACTCGAACGTATTGCAGACGGAGGGATCACCGGACTCGAGGCCGCGCTTGAGCCAGTTCATCCGTTGTTCGGATGAACCGTGGGTCCAGCTTTCCGGCTGAACATGGCCACGCGACTTTTTCTGCAATTGATCATCCCCGATGGCCGCTGCCGCACGGAGGCCTTCTTCGAAATCGCCTGGTTCGATCAAATTTCGTTCGCGCTTGGCGTGATGACCCCAGACACCGGCGTAACAATCCGCTTGGAGTTCCATTCGCACCGAAAGCGCGTTTCCTTCCGCTTCTGACACCTGTCGTCGGAGCCGATGCACTTGCTCCGCAACACCAAGGAGATTTTGCACGTGATGACCGACCTCGTGGGCGATCACATAGGCCTGAGCAAAGTCACCCGTTGCTCCGAGACGATGCGCCATTTCATCGAAGAAGGCAAGGTCCAGATAAACTCGGTGATCGTTAGGACAATAGAATGGACCGACGGCCGCTGATGTCGTTCCGCATGCCGACTGCACGGCGCCGGAAAAGAGCACCAGACGTGGGTCATCGTACCGAGGACCGAGAAGGTGTCGCCATGTCGTTTCAGTGTCTGCAAGGACGACGGAAGCAAACTTGCCGAGCTGGTCTTGAGGAGCGCCAACTGGACCGGACTCAGTCGGCGCGGACACCTCGGTCATGTTCTGGACGCCGGTGAGGAGATTCAGCACGGTCAAGGGATTGACTCCCGTGAAGTAACTGACGGCGAGTGCCAAGACAATGGTGCCGATGCCGAGGCCTCCTCTCCCGATGCGGGCCGGTCCCATGCCGCGGCGATCTTCTATATTCCCGCTTTCGCGCTGGTCGTCAGTACGCATAGCCGCTTTCCCTCAGGCAGGATGTTGAAAAAGACCGCCCGCTTCGTTCTCGCGGGACACTGCCGCCTCACTGTCTCGGCGGCGTTCACAAACGTGCCGTGCCTTATTCGGCGCGGCGTGAACCTCAAGGTCTCAACGTACCAACCGCGTACGTCTCGACCTTAAGACACTGGGCGCTCACCAACTCGCGCCCGTCCGCAAACGTGACGCTCATTATT
>CAZPNQ010000104.1:0-13799 GCA_964587955.1 uncultured Nitrospira sp. | reverse complement strand
ATGCGCTACGGCGAAGACTGGCCGAAGAAATCCGACCTCTCGACGCTCCGCATCCTCGGAAGCGTCGGAGAACCGATCAATCCGGAAGCCTGGGAATGGTTCCATCGTGTGACAGGCGAAGACAAACCTATCATGGATACCTGGTGGCAGACGGAAACGGGATCGATCTTGATCTCCCCGCTTCCCACCGTGCCGCTGAAGCCCGGCTCTGCCACGCGGCCGTTTCTCGGCATTGAAGCCGATGTCGTCGATCGCGAGGGAAACAGTCTCCCCGCAAACGCCGGCGGCTTTGCCGTCATCAAAAAACCATGGCCGGCCATGATGCGCACCATCTATAAAGATCCTGAGCGCTACAAAACCTACTGGAACACCATTCCCAATTGCTACACGGCAGGCGATGTCTGTCACAAAGACTCTGACGGCTACCTCTGGTTCATGGGCCGTGCGGATGACGTGATCAAAGTCGCCGGCAATCGGCTTGGAACCGCCGAAGTCGAGAGTGCCTTAGTCAGCCATCCCGCCGTCGCGGAAGCTGCCGTCATCGGCAAACCGCATAAGACGGTCGGTGAATCCATTAAAGCCTTTGTCATCTTGAAACAAGGAGAGGAAGAAAGTCCGGCGCTGATCAAGTCGATCAAGGATCAGGTGCTCAAAGAATTGGGCAAGATCGGCGTCCCGTCTGAAATCGACATTGTTTCTTCTCTTCCAAAGACTCGATCGGGGAAAATCATGCGCCGCGTACTGAAAGCGAAGGAGCTTGGGCAAGACCCAGGGGATATCTCAACCATCGAAGAATGACGGGCACACAAGCGATTCATACGGTATGGATCGCTTACCTGACGAAGGGAATATTACCCATGATGAAACTCAACGCTCGCATGGCCATGGCTTTTGTCGGTTGCATGATATTGTCTCCGATGCTCAGCACAGACCTCATCCTCGCCGAGGATCAGAAACCAAAAGCCGCACCGCAAGCCAAGGCCATCAAACCAAAAGCCGACGCGAAGTTTCACACAGCTGAAACTGCCGCGAAGTCTGCAGCTTGCTTTGGATCTGCCCCACAGATCGACAAGCTCATGCCGGATGAAGGCAAACCAGGCGCGAAAGTCTCGATCAAAGGGAATCAGTTTGGCTCGCCAGAGTGCTTGAGAGGTGTGTCATTCGGTCCAGGCCATGCCTCCACCTTTACAATGAAAAACGAATCCACCATTTTAACGACAGTCCCAACCGGTGGCCGTAAGGGCCTTGTCATGGTCACCGTCACCACGGCTTCCGGAGAAGATTCCAAAGCCTTCATGGTTAAATAGAAGAACTCCTCTCCCGGCTATTAGTATGAAATGGACGAGGAAACCAGGTGAACCTATCTATCTGAGACGGCACCTACTCAGTCTGACGTTAGCCGTCATTTTTCCCCTGATTCTTTTGCAGCTGTACAAAATTTACGTTGGGCCGCTGAGCTTCGATTTCCAGCTTGGCGTGGGGCTTATTCTCTCCATCATCCTTGGACTTGCACTTCACTTTGCCTACCGGTCATCCGCCAAAAACCAGCCATAGCAACACAGGCTCTCATTCTTGGAGTCCGCTTAAGAAGCAGACATGGTAAGCAGATGGCACCTGTTGAGATCAATTTCAAGAAAGTAATCAAACCACTCTCATTGGACTTTTGACTCATTCACTTTCTATTTAATTGCGATCCTGGTCGAGGTCGAGGACTTCGATAAGGGCTTCGTGAACCCGCCTCATGAGGGAGACTGAGAGTTTGGTCAAAGGGCCTTCGACCAAACGGCGATTGTCGATCGCGCGTAGCTGATCGATCAGTAAATCGGAGGTACGGCGAAGACGTCCGGCGGCAGGAACACGAATGCGCAAAGGTTCAGCACCTTCAATCAGCACAGTCGTCAATGGAACGATGAGCGTGGAGGGGTGTTGCGCATCAAGCAATGCTTGGGCCTGAACGATCAGAACCGGTCTTGTTTTGCCTGGCTCAGTGCCCCGTTTCGGATCGAGATCAGCCAGCCACACTTCTCCTCGATTAGTCATCGGGAGCATGTTCGACGGCGGCAAACTCACGATTGACGCGCAGGCTTTCCTTCCGAACTTTCTTCGAGGCTTCGGCCAAACGCCGTGCCCGGAGTATTGCTTGCGTCTGTCGATTCATGCGTTCGATCGCTCGGCGGATATAGGCGGCTCTGGATAGATGGAGAGTATCCGCGCAACGTCGGCTGGCTTCCAAGACGTCTTCCGGTAGTTTCAGCGAAATAGCTCCCATAACGACCTTTCTGAATATCGTTTCATGATACGAATATATGATATGTCAGTAGAGTATTACAAGCAAATCTAATGGTGGAATCCTAGAACTCTGGATCGAGCAGATACCCAGAAAGATCTTAGCTCAGCTATGGGCAAATCAGCTTTCCACAAACTAGGCGGGGATACCGACAGTTGAAGGCCGGTCGCCACAAAATCAAATCAGTCCCCGTTTCTGCAGGTAGTCTTTATCGATGCTGATGGTGGGTTTAGGAAGCTGGCCACGCTCTTGGAGCAGGCGTTCGACGTACTTACCGATGAGGTCCGATTCAAGATTGACGCGATCGTTCACCTGCTTGAGGCCAAGCGTCGTCACCTTCGCCGTATGCGGAATGATGGTGACGGAAAAACCATTGTCGCTCACGTCATTGATCGTCAAGCTGATCCCATCGACAGTGATTGAACCCTTTCCCACGCAGTACCGGAGGATCTGTTGCGGCGCGTCAATGGCAAGAACGATGGCATTGGCATCCTGATGCCGGCTACGGATCATGCCGACTCCATCCACATGGCCTGCGACAAGATGCCCACCGATACGCTCGTTTAGTCTCATCGCTCGTTCGAGATTGACCGGTGTTCCTGGATTCACAAGACCGAGCGTCGTCACCGAAAGTGTTTCGGGCGAGACTTCGACGGAAAAGTCGCGCTCGCTTCTCGATACGACCGTGAGACAGGTTCCATTCACGCTCACGCTGTCACCGATCTTTAAGTCGCTCATCACCGTCGAGGCCAGGATGGTGAGCTTGGTCCCCGCCAGTGTTTTCCCCAGGACGGTAATCGCGCCCATTTCTTCGACAATACCGGAGAACATCAATCTTTCCTCAGGATGATGAGCTTGACCACATACACGAACAGCACCAGCAACACAACGACACCAAGACCAGCCAGCACGCCAATGACGAGGTTCTCAGTCGCAATCTCTTTCATCAGGTGCCAATTATATCGCAGCCGTTATAGAGATGGCAGTGTCTACGTTCGCTTCATCGCCAGCCAGAAGACGACGGCTGCCGCAAGTTGGATCCCGGCAATGACCATGAAGGCGCCTCCATAACTCATGCGGGCGATGAGCACGCCGGCCAACAGAGGTCCGCTGGCGTGTCCGATATCCATGATTGTGCCCTGCATCCCCATACCGGCTCCCAGCGTTTTGAACTCGGAACTATCGGCGACAAGAGCGGAGGAGGATGAGGACACCACTGCCTCGCCGAAGCCAAACCCGGCAGAGAGCACAAGCAAGACAGGAAGCATCGACACGTGGGGGATACAGATAAAGGTTCCTGCGCAAATGAATAGGCCAAGGATGATCAGCGGTTGACGACCGACTCGGTCGGAGATTCGTCCCATGATCGGCTTGGAAAAAAATGAGGTGAAGGCCTGCACGGTGAACAGTACCCCCACTTCTCCTGGGTTCAACCCTACCGAAATGCCGTACAACGGAAGAAACGCCATCAAGGCTCCGTTCGCAATCATCTTGGCGGCGTCGGTCGTACTGGTGATCAGCACCTTCTTGTTTTTAGCGACGGCGGCAAATCCCTTCCACATTTCGGACAGCACCACAGCCGTCCCCTGTTCCTTCCTCTGCGGCACAGAGACGTCGAGATGAAGACTGTAGAACAACACCATGGCGATACACCCGAAGACGCCGGCCGTCACAAATGCCGTGGAGAACCCCGCCGCATGGATGAGGTACCCTCCGAGAAACGGGCCCAAGAGAGAACCGGACTGCGTGCATGCCGTATACGTCCCGAGCGCTGCGCCACGCCGTTCTCGATAGAGTTCCGCCACCGTAGCCAGAGCACTCGGAGCGAAGATAGCCGTCGCCAAACCGTGAAGGAACCGTAGCGCAGTCAGCGCGTCCAGGTTCGTAATGAAGGGATAGAGAAACGGAGGCAGCCCGAACGCCACCACGCCGATCCGCAGCAAGAACCTTCTGCCATAGATATCGGAAAGAGCGCCGGAAGGCAGTTTCAACAAGACGCCCGTTAAGGTCGAAACGGACACGATCAGACCGATCCGTTCCGGGCTCGCACCAAGCGATTCCGCGAACAAGGAGAGCGCGGGCATCCGCACCATGTTGTAGCTGATGAAGCAAAAGATGCCCACCGTGCAAATCAGCACGAAACTGCGCGATGTCGTCATGGGATCGATCTACCGTCCGGACTGGCCTTGTCGGCGCTGTGTGCGCCGCCGAGCACCTGTCTCAGAAACGCCACGTGATATTCCGGCAAAGACGGAGGATTGTCCAGCACAGCCATCACCCGTTGAGGATCTCGTCTCATCGTTTTTCCCACTCGATCAACGGTCTCCACTCCTTTTTGTAGCCTGTTTGCAATAAGCCTGGAAACGAGCGGGTGCAGGAGAGAAACCAACCCTGAAAGAAAACGATTGTCCAACTTGGTATACGCCACCAATGTACTGTCCGTCGCGTCATTGCCGTTCACATCTCGTATAACTCCTATCCTCAGAAAGACGACCGCTTGTCCGTTCACGTGAGGAAGTATCCGGCTTTCATGAGTGCCTTCAAGAAAATAGATACGGGACGTGGAATCCTCATATACAAGTTCCACGATGCCCTTCGTCCCTTCCCCGTCATCGCCCCAGAAACGGTCGGAGCCACGCGCTTCCGATCGGTAAAGACCGAGATTCAAGCGCCTGATCAAATCCGCTGTAAACGGCGGGTGATCCAATAAATGCCGATACACTGATTCAGACAAAGCCGTACGGACTGGCCCTACTTTGCTCTCAGTTGTGTGACTTTGGATGATGGCTTGCAGTCTACACGTCCAGCTTGGATCGACTCGTTCGACGGGAAAGGTGAGTCCGGCATGATGCGGTGGCAATGGACATGCTTCCGACCAGCCATACCGGGGGGAGAAAAGAACTCCTATGCCGATCCCGACGATAAGCAGCGGTATCACAGGACCAGATCGAAACCGCCATGCGGAGTTCATGAAGCCGGCTTCGCGATGGCGATCGTGAGATGAACGGGAAAGAGTCGTTCAGGATCTTGTCGAAATCTGGCTTGCCGCAGCAACGTTTCTACCGAAGGTGAAACCATTCCGTCAAACGAGACGCGGCCATTCGTCACCACGGTGAGCGGCATGGAGAAATCGATGAGCTGCTCATTCAGAAATACGCTGTACCGCTGAACGCGCTCGGCCTTGATCTCGATGCGATTGTTTCCGACAATTGCCGCGTCAATCTTGGCATACTCACGGCGCTTGATCCGTTCATCGCGTTTGTCAACCAAGTCTTCTGAAAATGCCGCGATAGCGTCGGTGGACTCGATTCGTATCCAGTTGAACGGCTGAAAGTGGCTGGCATCACGCACAAGGGTCAGCCTCGTCGGCAACGGCTCGCGATGCCGGCTATTGAACCAGGCAATAAGATCCGGCAATTCTTCTTTGGGAAAATAGTGGCCACCTGCCATGGGGTGTTCGCGCTGATGTTCACGGTACACGTGCGCATAGCCAAGCCCGTCAAGTTCTCGGGCGATCGACCGGCTGAGGTCCACCGGCATGACCTGATCTTTCGCGCCGTGAATGATGTAGACGGGCGTGTTTCGAAGATTCGCTAAGAACGGCATCAGTACGTCATCCAGTCCGCTGGCCATAGGGGCGAGACCGGCAAACAGCGGCGCATGATGCATGCCGATCAGCCAGGCACCGATCCCTCCATGCGACATGCCGGTGAGAAAGATCCGATTCGGGTCGATATGATACCGCCGTCGAGCTTGCCGGATCGTCTCCAGTACCAATTCTTCGGCATGCCGTGTAAACCACGCGCCGGATGGATAGGTGGGGCAAGCCAATAGATAATCCTCGCCCAACCGAGTTCGCCATCGTTCCAAATACGCGTCTCCGGTAAAGCCGTATCCGTGCAGACACACGACCAAGGCATAACTTTTCGATGCCTGATATGTCGTCGGAATGGACATGGACAACGGATATGTCCGTCCCCGGATAATGATGTGTTCGCCGGAAAGATCCCCGACGGATTGGCTCTGATAAGTTGGTTCGGCCCTTATGATCTGAGAGATCGTTCCGACAGATGCATTCCCATCGGAGAGAATGCTCTGTAGTAAGCGTTCGGCCTCATCGCTATTGTCCGAATCGAGAAATCGATGGACGAGCGACGCAAGAGTCTTGGCGGACGGTTCCGCCACCTCTGCGGAACTGACCCCTATACCGATGTTAAAAAACACCGACAGGACGAGAGCGCAGATCCTGATCGTCACAGATCTCCTTCCACCACGATGTCATCACCGATGGATCGTGTCACAACATGGCGCAACTTGATCGCTCCTGCAAGCCGTGCCGGACTTTTTCCCCCTATGACACCTTTGGCATTCTGACCGCCAAGCAGCAGCGGCGCCATCGAGAGACGGATATGATCCACTAACTTTGCCTTGAGCATTGCCGCATTGACCTCGCCCCCTCCCTCCACGAGCAAGGAGGTGATACCGCGTCGACCGAGCTGCTTGAGGAGAGCAGACAACGACACCCGATCCCGCATGGAGGAAACCATCAGGACCTCTATGCCCTTTTTATGAAAAGCTGCTTGCCGTGCCCTTGGAGCCGCGGCGGTTGTGGCAATGACGGTTTTTGCGATGTTCTGTTGCGTCAGGATTCGCGCCTTGAGCGGAGTACGCAACCGGCTGTCTACAATAATTCTGAGAGGCTGCCGTGATGCGAACGTTTCTAGTCGTGCGCCGGTTCTTGCTGTCAGCGAAGGATCATCGGCAAGAACTGTTCCGACTCCAACCATGATGGCATCGACCTCACGGCGAAGCTGATGCGCTTCCCGGCGAGACGGCACTCCCGTAATCCACCGCGACTCCCCTGTCGCCGTGGCCAACTTCCCATCGAGCGTCATACCGGCTTTGAGCGTCACATAGGGACGACCTGTTTTCATCCAATGGCAATACGATTTGTTCAGTTCTTCCGCCTCTTGCTGCGCCACTCCGATCGCGACGGGAATCCCGATTTGCCGAAGCTGCTTGATCCCTCTTTCTTTCACCAAAGGATTGGGATCAGGCATCGCGACAACAACGCGCCGGACACCGGATCGGACGATTTCGGGGACACAAGGAGGAGTGCGCTTCTTCAGATGGCAACAAGGTTCAAGCGTCACGTACAAAGTGGCGCCTCGAGCAAGCTTCCCCGCCTGCCGTAGCGCAAGAATTTCTGCATGAGGAGTTCCTGGTCGGAGATGAAAGCCCTGTCCGATGATGCGACCTTGACGAACTACCACGGCTCCGACCATCGGATTCGGACTTGTCGTTCCCCGGCCCTTCGCGGCCAAGCGAAGAGCCAGGGTCATGTAGCGTAAGTCCGGATCGTGGTTGGTCACCGTGCCTTGCGGGCCACGCGGGACCGACGGGATTTGGGTCGCGCCTTCGCCGGCTTGCCCCGTGATGCCTTCGTGGAACTGTTTGCTCGTTTCGTATCTTCCTCGGCCAACGCCGCATGGGCGGCAGCCAACCTCGCAATCGCCACGCGATACGGCGAACAACTCACGTAATCCAAACCCAGTTGATGGCAGAACTCCACGGAACTAGGATCGCCGCCGTGTTCACCGCATATGCCCAATTTGATGTCCGACCTGGTCGTACGGCCACCGATAATGGCCTGTCGCATCAGGGACCCGACACCTTCCCTATCCAACACGGCAAATGGATCCGACTCCATGATATTGACGGATCGATAATAGTCGATAAACTTCGCCGCATCGTCGCGCGAAAATCCAAACGTCGTTTGAGTCAGATCGTTGGTCCCGAACGAAAAGAACTCAGCTTCCTTAGCGATATGTTCTGCGGTCACGGCGGCGCGAGGCAATTCGATCATCGTCCCGATCAAGTAAGACAGTTTTACGTCGTAGCGTCTCATCGTTTCTTGGGCCACTTCGCGGATGAGATCTTTTTGCGACTTCATCTCCGAGACCATGCCCACAAGTGGAATCATGACCTCCGGGACGATCTTGACACCCTCTTTCGCAAGTTCGCAGGCCGCCTCCATGATTGCTCGTGCTTGCATACGCGTGATCTCCGGCATGGTGATCCCCAACCGGCATCCACGAAGGCCGAGCATCGGATTGAACTCGTGTAGCTCTTCGACCCGAGCGAGCAGCCGCCGTTGCTCTTCCAGCTTCGCCCCGTCATTGCCGGTCAATTCCAACTGCGCGATCTCGACCATCAACTCTTCCCGCTTGGGCAGGAACTCATGAAGCGGCGGATCCAGCAGGCGAATCGTCACCGGATAGCCCTTCATCTCCCGATAGAGCCCGACGAAGTCTTGTTTCTGCAACGGCAACAACTGATCCAGGTATTTTTCACGCTCCTCTTTCGTGCGGGCCAAAATCATCTTCTGCATGATCGGAATACGATCTTCGGAGAAGAACATGTGTTCCGTGCGGCACAACCCTATCCCTTCCGCGCCGAAGCCCCTGGCGATCTTCGCCTGATCCGGCACATCGGCGTTGGCGCGGACGCGCAGCTTACGGAAGCTGTCCGCCCAGGACAGGATCGTGGCAAAGCGTTGATATTTGTCCGACTGTTTGGGATCGAGCTTTCCTTGAATGACTTGAATGATTTCGGATTCAACGACGGGAATATCGCCTTCATACACATTACCGGTCGATCCATTGACCGACAGATACTCTCCCTCCTTGAACGTCTTGGCCCCAATTTTCACGGTCTGACTATCCAGCACCTCGACGGATTCACATCCTGCGACGCAGACCTTCCCCATCTGTCGCGCAACCACGGCGGCGTGAGACGTCATTCCACCACGGGCGGTCAAGAAGCCCGCTGCCGCATTCATCCCATGAATATCGTCAGGACTGGTCTCCTGCCTAACGAGCACGACTCGATTCCCCGCTTCCTTCAGTTCAACCGCACGGTCAGGAGTCAGCGCAATCTTACCCGCGGCTGCACCAGGCCCAGCCGGCAATCCTTTGCCGAGCGGGTTCGATCTCGATTCTTCTTTGGTGTCGAAAATTGGGTAGAGATACTGTGCCAGGTGGTCGGCCCCGATGCGTTGCACGGCTTCCTGCTTTGAAATCACCCCTTCTTTCACCAGGTCGACCGCAATTTTGACCGCCGCAATTCCCGTCCGCTTGCCGACACGAGTCTGCAGCATGTAGAGCTTGCCCTCCTGGATCGTAAATTCGAGGTCAAGCATGTCGCGGTAGTGTTTCTCGAGTCTTTTATACGTATGTTCGAGTTCTTTGTAGGCCTCCGGAACGTTTTTTACCAACGCGCTCACCGGGAGAGGCGTTCTGATCCCGGCGACAACGTCTTCGCCCTGAGCATTCATCAAACATTCACCGAAGAATGCCCGATCACCGGAACTCGGACTTCGCGTAAACGCAACGCCGGTGCCGCTCGTTTCCCCCATGTTGCCGAATACCATCGCCACCACATTCACTGCGGTTCCCCACGAATCCGGAATACTGTACAACCGCCGATAGGTAATCGCGCGGGCGCCGAACCAGGAAGAAAACACCGCATTGACAGCCAATTGCAGCTGCTCCAACGGTTCATCCGGAAAGTCTTTTTTTGTCTCCTCTTTGATCAGGTCTTTGAAACTCGCCACCAATTCACGGAGATGCCTGGCATCCAAATGAGTTTCATGCGTGACACCGACCTCTGTTTTTTTGTGCTTGAGGATCGCTTCGAAATGCTCGCGCGGCACACCCATCACGATACTGCCGAACATCGACACAAATCGCCGATAACTGTCCTGCGCAAAGCGATCGTTGCGCGTCTTGGCCGCAAGGCCCTCGACCGTCTTGGTCGTGAGCCCCACGTTCAACACCGTGTCCATCATGCCGGGCATCGACGCGCGAGCCCCGGACCGGACAGAAACCAGCAGCGGCCGTTGAGGATTCCCAAAGCCCATCCCCATCGAACGTTCCACGCGCTTGAGGGCCTGCAAAGTGGCATCCCACATACCCGCGGGGTATTTCTTGCCGACTTTGTAATATTCGACGCACGCATCGGTGGAAATCGTAAATCCGGGCGGGACCGAGATGCCCAAATTGGTCATCTCCGCCAATCCCGCGCCCTTTCCGCCGAGCAACTCCTTCATGTTCGACGTGCCTTCGGCTTTGCCGTCGCCGAAATAGTAAACGTATTTCTTCGCCACGTGACTTCTCCTTCCGGGAAGAGTGCGTATCAATGAGCGGGCGATGCGCGGCGACCGTCGGTTGATTCCAGACGGAGCCGATAGCGGCTCACCAAGAACCACTTCGCCCTTACGCCGCCGATGATCACAGCGGTAACAAACAGCATCAGCATCAATAACCGGTAGTCCGCCTGAATACCTTGATCGACGTAGTACTGGCCGTCAAGTCCCTTTTTAAGCTTCGTATCGGGCTGAAGATAGTGGGTCCTTCCGCTCGGATCGGAAAGATTAAGCCACTCCGAACAGAGCCGAACCGGTTCATTCACTCCGGGCACTGCCTGCCACGTGAGTCGAAGGCACACGTCCTGTTTGGCGTTGAAGAAATCGGGCGTCTTAACCAAATCGTCCAGATTAATACCGCTGAGCGCGAACCCGCCGAGAAGAATGGCATTGCAGAGCACCATCAGGACCAGCGAGATCGCTAGAGAAAATCGTCGGATCTTTTTCGCCCGACGGCTTTCGTCCGTCATAGGCCGATCCATGACAACTCCCGTTATGTCAGTCCTCGCGCCAGACAGTCCGTTTTCCGCCCGATTCGACCCTATCGCCCTTGTACCACGATCTGGGAAAAGTCCGCGAACTTCATGAACAACTCATCCACCTCTTTGAGCAACGACAACCTATTGCCACGGATAGCCTTCTCTTCTGCATTCACCATGACCGCTTCAAAGAATGCATCAATGACCGTCCTGAGTCCCACCAAGTAATTCAATGCCTCATGATAGTCACCCATCGAAAGGGCAAACCCCATCTTCTCTCCCTCTACGTTGACGACGCTATAGAGGGTCGATTCTGACGTATCCTGAAACTTCGCCGGATCAACCGGCTGGCGTTCCCACTGTTCTTTTTCTACCAAGCGGTGCGCTCGCTTAAAACCGACGATCAAGGGATCGAACTCCGGCTTCTTCGTCACTTCTTCAATGGCCTTCATCTTCTGCACAAGGTCGACGAGGTCCACGGATATATCATAGGCTGACTTCAGTACCGAATCGATAACGTCGTCGCGCAGACCATGCACAAGCCGGACATAGTGTCGAACCCGTTCAAAGACAAACTCCGTGATCCGGCGCCGACCGTGCTGTTCCGAATCTTGCACGCCTTTGAATCCATCCTTCAACACAATGTCCATGGCATGATCGATACAGAGTCTGAGATCGAGTTGAACCTTTTCCTCAAGCACGATCCTCACGATCGCGGTCGCGTGACGGCGCAAGGCAAAGGGATCTTCCGATCCCGTGGGGACGATACCCACCTGGAAAAACGCGGCTATAGAATCCAGCCGATCTGCCAGGGAAAGGATCTGTCCCGCCATCGTCTTCGGCAATTCTCCTTCAATCGCCTTAGGCAGGTACTGCTCTCGAATGGCCTGAGCGACCGCCGTCGATTCTCCATCATGCCGCGCGTACTCGCCACCCATGACGCCTTGCAGCTCGGGAAACTCACCGACAATTCCGGTCAAGAGATCGGCTTTGGATAAAGCCGCCGCCCGATCACAAACTTTTTGTAGCTCATCTTGCCCACTTTCCAGTTGAGCGGCGATGAAGGCGGCCAGTTTTTTAACCCGCTCCTGCTTGTGGGCCATCGTGCCGAGTTTCTGATGGAACGTGACGCCGGTAAGTTTTTTCCCCCGTTCCTCCAGCCTTACCTTTCGATCTTCGTCAAAAAAGAACTTCGCGTCAGCCAATCGCGCGGCCAATACCCGCTCGTTACCCGCTCGAATCAGCGACATATCCTTAGGCTGACTGTTGACGACGGCGATAAAATGGGCTGCAAGCTTGCCGGTCTTTTTATCTCTCACCGAGAAAAATCCTTGGTGCTCTTTCATCGAGGTCATCAGGACTTCTTGAGGAACCGCCAAATACTCCGGCTTGAAGTGACCCAGGACGGCACAGGGCCACTCCGTGGTGTACACCGCTTGATCGAGCAGCGCGGCATCAGCATTCAGTTCCACGCCCACTTTGATACAAAGACGGTCGATTTGTTTCTGAATCAGGGTTCGACGGCTCTCAGGATCAAGAATCACCCCGTACCGTTCCAGCCCTTGGTTGTAGGTCTTGAAATCCTTCACGATGATGGGCTTTCCGCTACCCATCACACGATGACCGTACGTCTGATTCCCGGCCTTCATACCGGCAATCTGTACCGGCACCACCTTTCCCCCGAACAACGCCACGATCCATCGCACGGGCCTGGCGAAGCGGAGACCAGTTTCATTCCATTTCATGGCTTTTGGAAATGCGAGGCCTGACACCAGTTGTGGCAGTGTTTCGATCAGTACAGCGGTAGCCGGACGGCCTGCTTCACGTTTCACGGCAAAAAGGTACTCGCCTTTCGGAGTTTGGCGAACCTGGAGATCCTGAATAGCGACACCTTGACCTGCAGCAAATCCTATAGCGGCTCTGGTCGGCTGACCGGTTTGGTCGAATGCGACGGCCTTCGACGGCCCCATCGCTTCTTTCGTCATGGAAGTCTGTTTCGACGCCAGGCCATCGATGACGATCGTCAGTCGGCGTGGCGTGCCCATGGTGCGAATAGACTGAAACGTAAGCCGCTGATCGTTGAAGAGACGTTCGGCAGATTCCTTGAGTGACGTCAGAGCTGGAACAATGAATTGATAGGGAAGCTCTTCTACACCGATTTCCAGCAGCAACTCGGCCCCGGCAGGCGAGGAGGTCGCCGTATCTTTCTTCGGCAAAGCACTAAGGCGTCTTGTTTTCTTTTGACTCGCCATAATCTGTTAGGCTCGGCCTGCTCCGGCCTTCGAGCGAGGCCTCCCCGACTTCATGGCTCTCCTCTCGCGACTCATCAGCGGATGTCCCATCGCGGCTCGCTCGTCGACGTAGCGCTCGGCGCATTGCCGGGCGAGAGCCCGCACGCGGGCGATGTAGCCCGTCCGTTCAGCCACGCTGATCGCCCCTCGGGCATCCAGCAAGTTGAAGAGGTGGGATGATTTGATGCAGTAATCGTAGGCCGGCAACGTCAGGCGCTGATCGGTCTGAGAGAGTAATCGCTTGCACTCCGCTTCATTCGCCTGGAATGCTTGCATAAGCATGGCCACGTCGGCTTGCTCGAAGTTATAGCGCGACCCTTGTACTTCGGTTTCGTGATGGATGTCTCTGTATGTGAGGCTGTCGGTCCAGGCGAGATCGAAGACGTTGTCGACTCCCTGAAGATACATCGCGATGCGTTCCGTGCCATAGGTAATTTCACCGGTGATCGGACTCAGTTCAATTCCGCCGATCTCCTGAAAGTACGTCAACTGGGTGATCTCCATCCCGTCCAATCTCACTTCCCACCCCAGTCCCC
>CAZPNQ010000103.1:0-13893 GCA_964587955.1 uncultured Nitrospira sp. | reverse complement strand
TGGAGCAGGAAGAGCTGTGGCTCGAACCGGCGTTTTTTTCCTGATGATTTCCTTCGGTGCGGGATTCGGCTATACGGTCATGGCCCGTATGTCGCTCTTGATCGGCCGATTGACCGATTTGATCGAATTCTCCGATGCCTCATATGGCCGGCCGACTGTCTGGTTGGCTCTCTTGACCATTGGAGCTCTCGTCCTTCTCAGTCGACGCGCACGACCGGAACCGCCTCAGGAAGGTTGAGGTTAAGGCTTCCGGGCCGTAGCCTGAGGAAGGTTGAGGCTAAGGTTCAGTCGGAAGGCACGGCAACCTCGCTTCTTCAACTTAGCCTCAACCTTAACCTCAACCTCAGTCTTCCCCAGTCGTTGCAACCGCGCCGGTTCGTCCCCTACAATGACCACCGCCATGACGATCGGTGCCGCAAAGGATTCCGCCAACTATCCGGTGTTACGGAATCTCCAATTCTCGCCCATCAAGCAAGGGGACGATCAGCTGATCGTGCTCTGGGACCCAAGCGGGCTCAGCAAAGAGAAGCTGGTCTTGCCGTTGAATTTTTTCTTTATCGTGCAACATTTCGACGGTGAGCATTCGTTACAAGAGATTGGCGCGTTGTACCTGAAGCGATTCGGTGAGTTTCTGCTGCCGAATAAGGTCGAGCAACTGGTGGTGGATTTGGAGCAGAAGCTTTTCTTGGAAGGCCCGCGAGCCGAGACGGCGCAGCAACAGGCTCAACTCGACTATCGGCAACAACCGACCCGCCCCGCGGTATTTGCCGGACAGAGCTACGAAGCGGATAGCGCTAAACTGAGGAAACAAATCGACGGGTTCTTCACATCGGGAGAGGGACCGGATTTCAAGCCATCGGAACATCGGGGGAAAGCGATCAAAGGACTCGTGGTGCCGACGTATGATCTGAAGCAAGCAGGGGCGGTCTATGCATGGGGATACAAAGAGTTACAGGAAGCCCAACAGCCCGATGTCTATATTGTCATTGGAACTGCCTATGCCGGTCTGACCAACCTTTTTGCGGTCACCGACAAGGATTTTGAGACCCCGTTGGGAGTGGTGCGCATCGATCGGACGATCTTGGACCAGTTGAAAAGGTCGGCGCCCGCATACTTCGAAGAGGACATCATTCATCAATCGGAACATGCTATCGAGTTCCAGCTGCCGTTTCTTCAGACCATCATCGGCAAACCCTTCACGATCGTTCCGATTCTGTCCTCGTTCTCCGCTTTGAGCATACGCGATCCGGCTGTTCTCGGTTCAGTGGATCGATTCATCACTGTTCTTCGAGACACGATCGCCGCTTCCGAAAAAACGACTTGCGTCATCGCTGCAGGGGAGCTGGCCCACCTGGGCCTCCGCTATGGCGATAGTGCTCCACCCACCGATTTTTCTTTCCACCGTTCGATGCAGCGAGACTTGGAAATGCTGAAGCCGGTCGAAGAACTTCACCCAGAAGAGTTCGCCACATATATCCAGAAAGAGAACGATCAACGGCGCATTTCCGGCTTCTCACCGATTTACAGTTTGCTGCGGCTGATTCAAGCCGAAAAAGGTCATGTCTTGCGTTACGACCGCGGCATCACCGATCAATACAACTCCACAGTTACATACGCCTCCATGGCATTCTTTTAGAACACTGTCCGAGACTGATTCCTGCCATTTGTTGGGATAAGGGATGACTTGTCTATACTAAGACATCCTGTCTTCCCTGGTAGCCCTGAAACACTGTTCCATAAAATACACTCCGCAAATATTCGAAAGCGCGAGTGTTCTCTCATCATTCAAAGGGTTCATAACTTGCAATTCACTCACCTATACGGCTGAGAGAGTCCTATCTTGTTGTGGCCGGCCCGACTGTATCAAGGTCGCACAGGTGGATATTTGAAAATCTGTGAAGCCTATTTCCACCAATGCGCTTCCATTATCTGAGATTGGTGAACGGCGGCTGATAACAAGGGCTTCATCCACCCGCCGGCGCTATAGTCGCTGAAACTTCTCAAAAAGGAGTCATCATGGAACAGACTAGAACGACATCAATCATATTCGCCACGCTGTCCGTGACACTGCTTGGATCTGTTACGCTAGCCGTTGCCGGAGTCCGCCATGAGGCTACGGAGGCACCGCCGGCCCAAAGCCGACAATTGGCCCAAGTGATGAAGAACGAGCATCACAACGAACAGCTTTTGCCGGGCAATCAAACGATCCTCGGCAAAGTCGAAGCCGTCACCTCCGAGCAGATCAAAATTGACATTGGCGAAGTGCAGCCGCGGTTTCTTCCTCTGAAACAGGCACAGGAAAAACACTTTCCCACGATCAAGCCCGGTGATGACCTCGTCGTCATCGTGAACGAGCAAAACCTCATCGTCGATTTTCACCCGTTGGATTTCCCCTCCAGCCACAAAGTCGTGCGAGGCAATATTGTGGGCAACATGCCGGTCGGGCATGACCTGGTCGTGATCAAGGATACGGATGGGAAAGAACAGTCTTTCAAGGTTCGCTCGCAAGTCCGCAGCAAACTGGCATCCATCCCGGTCGGGACGCCGGCGCTCTTTTTGCTTGATGAAACAAACCAAGTGACCGACGCCACCTTTGCCAGCTTGAGCGCGGCAAAGGATGCGCACAAGAACCCGGAAAACAAGTCGCCCATCAAAGGCGCTAATAGACAAGTCGATGGGACAGTGGTCGAGCCGCTTCGCGCCGACCGTATTACGCTCAAGACGGGCGATGCGGAGCGGCCTTTCGAAGTACGTGATGTTGTGCGCGAGATGATACACGACAAAATCTCCAAGCTTCAGAAAGGGGAATCCGTCATTCTGCTGGTTGACAGCGAAAACAAGGTGGTCGACATTGCCGTGCCGCCCCGGTAAGGCCTGCTGAGCCTGTCACTTGGGGAACCGATGTCGCGTGGGGTAGATACCAGGCAAGGTCGATCTTAAAGCTGAGTTTATCGAAATCAAGCAAAGGTCAAGCAGAGGTGTACCCCTGGATGGATGTCGAGGAGAGCCTCTGCCTGCACCATTTTCCCGTTTGCTTTTTGCGGGTTGGCATCCTAGAATCCATCAACTCATAGGCAAAGAGCATCGTTTCTCTCCGTACAAATATCGTTCTACACATGCGCGGTCTCTTCCTTGTGCCCTTCCTCCTTGCGTTGTCTCTGATTGGTATGACGTTGTTGTGTGTTTCGGTACAGCCTCTCCTTGCCGCGCCGGAAGGGGCGAGAGAGGTTTTTCCCATTCAGAAATCCGCGCCAGTAGCGGTTATGATTGAAACAGGTGGAAGCGAAGCTGAACTTCGCCGTCAGATGCGTATCAAGAACCATGTCGCCGAACTTTCCACCGGGACCATCCTGTTTTCTGAAGCGCCGGTAAGAAGCTTCGGTTTCGTCGGGTCACAGGCCCTCGGAATGGCCCTGGTCATGCAAAGTCCCGATCTTGAGTTTGAGCAAGCAGCCTCAACCTCAAATACCTATGAAATCCATAAGATTGCCGACGGCAGCGGATTGCTGGTGGGATTCATGGACAGGGAAACGGCATCTAAGGTTGCTCTTGCTGAACGGCCTAAGAATCTGCGCATCATGCTCTACTCTAAGCCCGTGGAAAAAGCGCCCATCATCGTCGCTGTTCCTTTAACCAAGGTGATGGTGGACCGCATGCCGATCAGGCTCGACCTTAAGAAACCAGATGGTCCCATGATGCTGGATATGGATTTGCTGACCACGGTCAATCGGAAGTCGACTGTTGGGCGATAGCATGATGAAAATAGGATGATGGCGGCTGGTTTGAAGTATTGACAGTCTATTCGAAGTTGAGTATCTTTCGGCACTTAGTTATCCACCTAGTCGTCTAGTAGTTAGTCACGTGAACTGCGCATTCTTTGGTCAAGTTGGTTATTACCGAAACTATTTTGTCTTCCCCATTTTTCACATTGTTGATCGGGTTGGTTGAGTAGCCTTCGCTGCTCACTTATATTTTTATGTTGATGAAGGAGGGTCGGTTCATGTCTCACCGTCATTGTACATCCACCCGAGTCCTGAGTGGACTCGCCGGACTCGCGCTGCTTGTCGCGACGTCGGCCGCGCTTGCTGAGACTTCAACGCATGTAGCGATGAACCATCAGCTACCTGGCTGGGCCGAACAGCTCAAGGGACAAACGATCATCGAGAATACGCTGGAAGGCCAACCGGAACGCACCTCCATGGTTGAGCGGCAGCACCAGCGCCTCATGCAACAAATGGAGCACGATAAGACCGTGCAACGTTCCGGCGGGTACTACAACGATCTGACCATGATGCATCAGTATGGTGCCGGAAATCAGGATGTGTTGCTCATGTCGAACCCCGGCGTGGAACCCGTGTCGATGTCGGGCGGGCGTTGCCCGGCATCCGCGCCGGTTCGGAAGTACGACATCTCGACGGTCAATGTCGAAATCTCGCTCAATATGTGGCTCGATTTCTATCCCGGCTACATGTACGTCCTGACTGAAAACCTCGCAAAAGTGCGAGAAGAAGAAGCCGCCAATCGTGCAGCCCGCGAAAAGGAAGGCTATGATCCCGGAGCAGTCAGGAACGGATTGCAGAACCAGTGGATTCAGCCGCTGGTCATCCGAGGCAATCAAGGGGATTGCGTCAAAATGACGCTTCGCAATGAACTGGAAGGTGGCGAGGACGTCAGTCTGAATATTCACGGCTCCAGCATGATCGTCTCTTCTACGGGCAAGCCGGCGACGACGACGAATGCGGACAGCATTGCCGCCAAAGGAAAATCCGTTGATCTGGAATGGTACATTCCGCCGACCCAGCAAGAGGGCGGCCGGCAGTTCCACTCCTACAGCAACGATCGCGAGCTGACAGTCATGGGCCTGTTCGGCACGTTCGTCATCGAGCCTAAGGGGTCTGAATATCTCGATCCATTGGGGACCGGTGACGCCACGAAGATGGCCAGCGGGTGGCAGGCCATCATCAAGAACGGGGCCGGGCCAGACTTCCGAGAATTCGTCTTGATCTATCATGAAGTCGGGGATGAAGCGTTCCGGCCGTTGAATAAAAAAGGTGACTTCATTCCTCAGCGCGATCCCTTGACCGACGTCTATCGGCCGGTGGCCCGTGCGTTGAATTACCGGAGCGAGCCCTTCGGCGTCGATAACATGCAGACCCAGCACGAATACTTCGGTTTCGAAGACGAATCCATGGCCTATAGCGCGTATACCTTCGGCGATCCCGCGACGACCGTGCCGCGCAGCTATTTAGGAGATCCGGCGAAGTTTCGCCTCGTGCATGGCGGGTCGGAAGTGTTTCACTCACACCATCCGCACGGAGGCTCGATTCGTTGGCCGCGGAGTCCGCGCGCCATCGACGAAATGCCTTTATGGCATGCGGCAAAGAATGGGCCGGTCAAATATCCGGTGATTCGGATGAAGTCCGACCGCGTGGATGTGGAAGTCATCGGTCCGTCCGAGACCATGGACCTGGAAACCGAATGCGGATCAGGTCTCTGCCAGCAGCTGGCCGGAGACTTTCTGTTCCATTGTCACGTGGCTCATCATTACATCGCGGGGATGTGGGGATATTGGCGGGTCTACAACACGCTTCAGCAAGGAGAGCACCACAACGATGTGATGCCGGACCTGCGTGAGCTTCCCGACCGGACCGGGCGTATCCAAACCGGTATTACCTCAGATCAGCTCGTTGGCCGCACGGTGGACTGGTTCGGAAAGACGTTCACCATCGTCAAGGATGGCAAAACGAACTGGAAGGTATCACCTGCCGTCGTCAACGTGAAGGATTGGGTCAACATGATGCTGCCGCCCCAGGGGCAGCCTGGGCATCAGAAGGATGAGCGCGCCCAGACCCGGTCTTACGACGCAAGCGTGCTGGATTGGGCTTGGCAGGGTGATCGTGCGATGACCGAACCCGAAAACACCGTGGACAATCCACGCTACGTATCGACGACTCCCGGCAAGCGGGTGCCGATTCTCTTTGAAAGCGCCACCGGCAAGGTTGCCTGGCCGCATTTGAAGCCGCACTTCGGCCGGCGTGTGCCCTTTTCTCTCAATCATAATCCTGCCCCGTGGTTGGACATGATCCATCTCGACGAAGATGGGTTGCCAAGTTCCTATCCGGCAAAGCCGGGGGAGAATGGACGCTGGAGCATCTGCCCCGAGAACGCGGGGTCCAAGAAATACAACGTGCATTTCATTCAGACCCCGATGACCCTGGCCGACAAAGAGGGTGATACGCCGGCCATGGTGGATAAGGATGGTCTGATCTATGTGCTGCACGAGGAAGAAGCTCGGATTCGTAAGAGCGACGTGAAATATCCGCTGGTCGTGCGCGCTAATATTTATGATTGTATCGACTGGATGCTGACCAGCGAGTGGCTGGATGACGACCATATCAACTTCCAGGCATCGAAGATCAATACGCACTGGCATTTCTTACAATTCGACAATCAATCGTCCGACGGCGTCATCACCGGTTTTTCGTACGAACAATCGGTGCGTCCGTTCACGCTGATGGAGAAGAAGGTGAAAAAGGGCCTGCCTGTGCCGATGAATACCGTGTTCACCAAGGCAGCCAAGAAGGGCGATCGGGTCATTACCGTCAAGAACGCCGCTCAATACCACCCGAACGTGGAAATTCTGATCGGAGCGGATAACGTCGAAGGCAACGAGATCGGCCGGGTCAAATCGATCCAAGGTAGTCAGATCACGCTGTTTCGCCCGTTGAAAAATGCTCATCCGGCCAACGATATCGTGACCGTGGAGTTCGTCCGGCAGCGGTTCTGGGCGGATTCCGACGTGGGAACGGTCTTTTGGCACGACCATGCGCTGGGGCGGGTCACATGGCCTCATGGCGGCTTCGGCACCCTGATCACCGAGCCGGTCGGTTCGACCTACCATGATCCCAAAACCGGGAAGGAGATCCGGAGCGGTCCGATTGCCGATATCCGAACCATTGAGCCGGTGGGGTACGGAGTGAACGGCAGCTTCCGGGAATTGATGGTGCAACTCAATGACACCGTACCGCATACCGTGAATATCGTCACCGCAGGTAATCCGCCTGGACAGCCGATCGAGGTCGCGCTGGAAGCCGGGAAAACGGTGTCGTTCCCCATGCCTGAGAAAATTCCGATGACCCCGATGCCGTTCCTCAACGGCGGAACACATACGACGGGTGGCGGGTTGAATTTCAAGGCCGAGCCCATCTCGAGTCGCTTGGCCGCAAATCCTGATTCATCCAAGTTGTTCAGTACGGCCGCACATGGCGATCCCTATACGCCGATGGTGCGTGCGTACTTAGGTGATACGGTGGTGTTCCGGTTGCTTCAGACCATGGCGAACGAGACGATGGTATGGACGGTCTCAGGCCATACGTATTTGACTGAACGCTATGCGGGTGACGCAAACCGGAAGAACTCGATCCATATCGGCATCGCTGAGCGGTACGATCTGGTGGTGCCGCAAGCCGGGGGACCCCGGCTCCAGGCCGGAGATTACATCCACTTCAACGGCCGCATGTCCAAGTTCTCAGAGGGGGCCTGGGGCATCATGCGCGTGCTGGACAAGGAAGTGCCCGACCTGCAGAAACTTCCAGCCGGGTACAGCCGCAGAAATGAGATTCCGAAACCGCTCGCGATATGCCCATCTGAGGCTCCGGTGAAGAGCTTCAACGTCGTGGCGTTGGATCATCCTTCCATGAAGTTGAATCCGAAGGCACCCGACACCATCGAGGTGGATTTCGAGCGGACGATTCAAATGGTCAATCCAAACGCGAAGATTTATGCGTTGGAAGACGAAGCCACGAAGGTGGCCGGAGGCGCTCAGCCGATGCCGCTGACCCTGCGGGCCAATATCGGGGATTGTCTCAAAGTGAAACTGACCAACCGGATGAAGGAGAGCCGGGCTTCCTTCTCCGCCATCGGATTGGCATTCGACCCCAAGGATTCCCTCGGTGCGAACGTCGGCAACAATCCCGGTGATCAGACCATCGCACCGGGTGAGAGCCGCACCTACACCTACTACGCGGATCCGTTCCTGGGAGAGACCGCGTCGTTAGTGTGGGACTGGGGTAATGTGATGACCAATCCTCGGAATGGACTCTACGGAGCAGTCGTGATCGGCCCCAAGGGCGCCCAGTACCGTGACCCGAAAACCGGCACGGACATTTCGACGAAGAACAGCTGGGTGGCCGATGTCATCGTCGATCGGACGATTCAAGGTTATGAGAATCGCGTCAACTATCGCGACGTGGCCTTATTCTTCCAAGACGAAGACAATATTATCGGGACGAGTTTCATGCCTTATGTGCAGAACACCGCCGGTTTGACGGCAGTCAACTACCGATCGGAACCGTATAAGTTCCGTGAAGAGAAGGGCTGCACCCTCGGCAAAGTGTTCCAACCCTGTGTCGTCGATAAGCCGGAAGATCCGGCGACACCGATCATCGAGGCCCATGCCGGTGATCCGGTTCGGATCCACGTGTTTGGAGCAAGCAACGAACAAAACGGCATGTTTAGCGTGGAACGCCATGAGTGGCCGATCGAGCCATTCATGCGCGGAGCCGACATGATCAGCGTGGTGGAATTCGCCGGATCGGAAACGCTGGATGCGTTTATCCCGAATGCCGGGGGTCCGTTCCGCATGCCGGGCGATTATGTCTGGAGCAATCAACGGTTACCATACTCCCAGTCCGGGCAATGGGGTTATCTGCGGGTATTGCCGGCTGGAGATCAACGGCTACTGCCGCTCTTCGGTGCAGGAACGGGAGTGAAGAATGCTGCTGTTGACGGACCGGCGCATGCCGTTCCGGTAGCGACACGGTAATTCAAGTGTCTCTCGACAGAGAGGCAATCAAAAATAGACGGAGGGGGAGGCCTGCGCTCCCCCTCTTTCTTTATGGTTGGCATCTGGTACCATAAGAACATCGGCCTCAATTGAAGGTGAGCCAACAATGAAAACAATGATCGTTCAGGCTCTGCTCGTCTTAGCCGCTGCGTCAACGGCCTGGCCCTATCAAGAAATTGAAGTGAAGGACGGCGGAGCGATCACGGGCACAGTGAAGATGACGGAAGGGAAGCCCACCCCGAAAGGGTTCAATCTCATCACCTTTCCGGATCCTGTTTACTGCGGAAGAATTTCTACCGGGACCGGATGGAGGATTTTGGACGAGTTCAGGCTGTCGGCAGATCGAGGTCTCAAAGATACCGTCGTTTTCCTCATCGACGCGTCGAAGGGAAAACCGTTCAAATTCGTGCCGCCGACGATCGAGGCGCGCGACTGCCGGTTCTTGCCGTTTGTCAGCGTGGTGAAAGACCGAGCCGAGGTACGGGTCGTCAACATGGATCCGGTGTTCCATGACATTCAGGCGTATGAAACGTCGGAACTGGGTCCACGTGTGTTATTCAACACACCCCTGCCGATGAATCCCATGCACGTGCGTGACGCCGGGTCTGAGAGCCATGAACATCTGGCCGGACAACCGATGGTCGAAGTCGTCAAGCTGACGAAGAACCGGCGGTTCTTCATCATGCAATGTGGATTTCATGCCTACATGGAAAGCTGGGGACTTGCGGTCGACAATCCGTATTATATGGTGACCGATTCGAATGGACGGTTTTCACTGTCCGATGTGCCTGCAGGCGACTATACCTTGATTGCATGGCATCCCGGTGTCGGGACGATACTCGAAAAGAAAATATCGGTTCCAGCGAAAGAGACCCTCCAGGTCGATTTCACATTCGACTCTCCTAAAGGGCGCCGCAGCGTCCACCAAATCGCGGAGAATACGCATTACGGGTTGGAGGCGCTTGGAAAACCCATCGAGATTCGTCCGACTCTCGAACTGCAGACGCCATAATGCCGAATATTTGAATAGGAACGTTGCTCGATGCAGAGACATATCATTTGCCTATTCAGCCTCAGCGCAGCTCTTGCCTCGGCGATAGTCCTCTCATCCGGCACGTCGACCAGCGCCTATGAAGTCATCGACGTACGACATGGTGCGACCATCGAAGGGACGGTGACTCTCGATGGACCGGTGCCGGAACCCAAGGGGTTCAATCTGATCACCTTTCCTGATCCTGCCTATTGCGGCCGCATCTCCAATGGCCGTGGGTGGCGCTTGCTGCATGACTTTGTCGTGAGCCGTCAAGGAGGATTGAAGAATGCCATTGTCCTCCTGGAAGGGATCGAAGCCGGGAAACCGTTCGAAGTCTCCGTTCCGCTGATCGAAGCTCGAGACTGCATGTTTCAACCGTTCATGACCATCGTCCGTAACGGGCATGCGGTCGAAGTCGTCAATATGGATCCGGTGATGCACGACATTCAGGGTTATGAAACCTCTCCGGAAGCGGGTGCCCGGGTCTTATTCAATACCCCGTTGGTTATGAATCGTCAGCATCGGCGAGGGGATCTCCACGCGACGCATGACCATGCTCCAGGTGCATCATTGATCGGACCGATTTATCTGAACAAGGGACGACGGACGTTCTATATGCAGTGTGGATTCCATGCCTATATGGAGAGCTGGGCCATGGCCGTCAACAATCCCTATTATGCCTTGACCGATTCCGAAGGGAAGTTTTCGATCGACGGCATTCCCCCCGGCACATATCAGGCGGTGGTATGGCATCCACAGACAGGATCGGGAACGACCAGGACGATCGTGGTGCAAGCGGAGGGAAAGCTTCGTGAGCAATTCTCGCTGCCCGCTCCCAAGGGAAATCGAACCGCCTATACGATCACGGACAATCCTCGGTTCGGCCCTGAGTCGTTAGGATATCCTGTCGATATTCAGCCTCTGGTCGAACGTCAACATTGACCGACATGTCTCTCCAGGCTCTGATGAGGGGCATTTGCTCGTTGGTCTTACCTGTCCTCCTCCCTATCGTCATCATGTGTGTCGCTGGATGCGCGACACGCCTCCCTCTTGAGAAAAGAGAATGAATCCGCTGAGCCTACGGCAACATGTGATTGCCTTGCTGGTCCTTATCTGGTGTATTCCCACGGGAGGGTCTGCTTTTGGAGAGTCGGCATCGCGCATTCAGCAAAGTCAGGCACTCTATGACAAGAAAGAGTATCAGAAGGTTCTTGAAACGCTCGATCTACTCGATCCTCAGACGGCAAGTGCTCCGGACGTTCGTCGACTCAAGATTCGCACCCTCCTGAAACTGGGCAATGCGAAAGATGCCCTCACTGCTTATGACGAGCTCGTGCAGGCGTTGAAGCAGGAGGATCAGCCGATCTTACGTGAGCTTTCCCTCGGATTCATCCTTGGCCTAACAAAAGATATGCGAGAACAGATGCGGGGAGCAGCCTATACGGCTCTGAAAGAATGGCAGCATCCCGACGCGATTCCCTTCTTCGAGGACGGCCTCAGTGACGGTTCAGGCCTTGTCAGAGCCTTAGCGGCTGAAGGACTTGCCAAGTTGGATGCCGGACGCCGGTCGCCGAAATTCCGGCAGGCCCTGGACGATCAGGCGGTGCTGGTGAAGGAAGCCATACTCAAGGGGTTGGCCAAATCCGGTGATGTATCGGTCATCCCGCTTGTCGAACCGGCACTGAAGGATTCGGAAGTACGGGTGCGCGTCGCAGCCGCCGAGGTTCTCTGCAATCTGAAACGGCCAAAGGGCTGCGAACTACTCATGCAATACACGAAATCGCCCAATCCAGAAGAACGGACCTCGACGATTCGTGCCTTAGTCGAGGTACAGCCAATGGAGACATTGCCAATTCTCATCGAGTCGAGCGAGCACAAGCAACCGTCGATACGTGGGGCGGCGGCCAAAGGATTGTCCCATGTCCCTACACCTGCGGCTGTCACTGCTCTGACACGGCTGCTGAAAGACCCACTTGCGCCCGTACGGATCGCCGCGGCTGTCAGTTTGGGACAGCTGCATGGATTCGATGTACGTACTCCACTACAGAGGGCTCTTGATGATCGTGATCTCCCAGTCAGAGCGTTCGTCATCGGAGCCTTGTTGGAACAAGGTGAACGGTATGACGTCGTGGCTGGGCCGGTCCAGACTCTTAGCGACACGAAAGAGCCTGCCGTTCGTGCCGCCGTGGCACGGGCTCTGGGACATGCCGGAGAATCGAATCACGAATCGGCACGATCGGCTCTGATGTTGCTGATTCAGGATACGGTGCCGCGTGTGAGGATCGCGGTGGTCAAGTCGATCGCAAAAATAGAAGGCGCGAAGGCGATTCCGCTTCTGAAACAGAGTTTGCACGATGAGGATGATGCCGTTCGAGCCACAGCCGGAGGGGCGCTGTTGAAAGTCCTTTCACCGAAAGCATAGGGGACGTGTCATGCCTCCGCGTTCAGTCAAGGATCGCGGTCCATCGCGAGGCGCCGATACACCCACTTGTGATCTTGTTGAAGGAGTGTAGTCTATGGGTGTCCGATTTTTTATTGGAATAGCATTGTTGTGCTTCGGCCTCAATGTGCCCGTTCTGTTCGCCGATGAGCAACCGGCTCATGATCTGGTGGGGTCGTCGTCGGGTAAAGACGGCGCTCCGATGGTCACCGTCCCGGCCGGCTCGTTTCCAATGGGTGTGCCGGATGGAGCCCGCGATGGGGGACGTGATGAGTACCCGCGTCATGACGTGTTCGTCGACACTTTCATGATCGACACATTTGAAGTCACGAACGGCCGTTACCTGGAGTTCGTGAAGTCGACCGGGCATCGCGTTCCACAGAATCCAAGAAACCCAACCAGGAATCTTTGGCAAGGGGAGAGCATCACTGATTCGTTGATCGATCGACCCACCGTCAATGTCGATTGGTTCGATGCAGAAGCGTATTGTAAGTGGGCGGGGAAACGACTGCCGACCGAGGCAGAATGGGAAAAGGCCGCCAAAGGGACGTCTGACCGCCGATTCCCTTGGGGAAATGTCGAACCGACCGCCAAGCATCTCAATTTCAATCAACGATGGATCGGGGAAAAGACTCTCATGCCTGTCGGCAGTTATGAAGCAGGCAAGAGTCCCTATGGCCTTTACGACATGGCCGGCAATGTTTGGGAATGGGTCCACGACTGGTACGATGCCCGTTACTATGAGAAGAGCCCGCCTAAGAATCCAAAAGGTCCGGACACCGGTACAAGAAAAGTGATCCGGGGTGCGGGCTGGCAAAACGAGACGCCCACGGTTCGCATTTTTACCCGTGTGGAGAGCGATCCAACGATTCGAAACGAGTCCACAGGATTTCGTTGTGCCTCCGATGCACCGATGAAATAAGCGATACAAAACGGGGCAACTCACTCCCTCCTGACAGCACTGCCATATCAGCGTTGCTCCAGAGTGGTCGGTGGTATGTTGTGAAGAAGCCTCCAGAAGTCGGAGACTTTTCAGGAAGAACGCCCTGCCTTCTGCTTCAGACTTGGTATTGCCCTTGTCTGCTCGTTTCGGACCCCCAGCATAGACCTTACCCTTAGTGCGACTCAATTACGCCTCGTTGACACACCTTCATCCTTAGGATATTCTTTCCAACAATTTTACGTAGTAAACACTAGGCCAGTACCTTTTCTCTCTCACGCGCATGATGAGACTGTAACCCTAATCTGGAGGCGACATGGCAACGTTCACCGGCACATCCGCTAACGAGACAATCACCCCCAGCACGGTTTCCGCGACGGTCACGCGTAATCCTTTGGGCAGTCTTCCTTCAAACGCAGCTGACACCATCATTAGCAATGGGGCGCGGACAGGCTGGATGGTGGCGGCGGGGATGACGTCATCTACGGGGACGATACGAACTTTTTCTTGACGGGCAACGATACGATCTATGGCAATGCGGGCAATGATACCATCGTTGGTGGAGGGGGTAACGATACAATCACGGGGGGGGGATGGGAATGACGACATTAATGGGGACGACGTATATTCCATCG
>CAZPNQ010000102.1:0-13985 GCA_964587955.1 uncultured Nitrospira sp. | reverse complement strand
CCTTCATCCGCAACCCTTGCTCCTCGACATGCGTCTTCATGAAATGCCGCACAAGAGCCGGGATATCCTCTCGCCTCTCCCGCAACGGAGGCACGACGATCGGAACGACGTTGAGGCGATAGTAGAGATCCTCCCGAAATTGGCCCTTGCCGATTTCTTTTTCCAAGTTTTTATTGGAAGCCGCCAGCACCCGTACATCGACCTTCATCAATTTGGTCCCGCCTACCCGCGTGAACTGTTGTTCCTGTAATGCCCGCAACACTTTCGCCTGTGTATTGAGACTCATGTCGCCGATTTCATCCAGAAACAGCGTTCCCCCATCGGCCTGCTCGAATTGACCGCGCTTCATGGATGTCGCTCCGGTAAAGGAGCCTTTTTCGTGACCGAACAATTCGCTCTCAATCAATGTCTCGGGGATGGCGGCGCAATTGACGGCCACGAACGGATGATCCGATCTGGTACTGTGCATGTGGATGGCTCGAGCGACCAACTCTTTCCCCGTTCCATTTTCGCCTCCGATCAACACCCGACTGTTCGTGGGACCCGCTGTTTCGATAAGCTCCCGCAATCGCCGCATGGCTGGAGATTGCCCGACCAATTCGAACTTTTGCTGCACCTTATTACGCAGTGACCGATTCTCCTGCGTCAATCGGAACTGCTCCAACGCGTGTTTGACACGGAGCGTGACATTTTCGAGCGACAACGGCTTCTCGATGTAGTCGTATGCCCCCAGCTTGATGGCTTTCACGGCGGTTTCGATAGACCCATGCCCCGAGATCATCATGACCTGCGTCGTGGGAACAAATTCTTTGACCCGCCGTAAGGTCTCCAGTCCGTCCATCTCCGGCATCCAGATGTCCAGAATCATGAGATCCGGTGGGTCGGTGCCATATATTTTCAGCGCCTCTACCCCATTGGCGGCGACTGACACGTCATAGGCTTCGTCTTCAAGAATGCTACGCAGAGACGTACGAATGGCTTCTTCGTCGTCCACCACTAGAATCGACGCCGACATAACTCCTCTCTCTCCTTACCACGTACCTTCAGCGCGCTACTCTACACCGGCAAATCGAAGGTAAACACGGCCCCCTTCGGGTGATTGTTCCCCACATGGATCTGTCCTTCGTGATCGGTAATAATCCGGCGGACGATCGCCAATCCCAACCCGGTTCCGGTCTTCTTTCTGGTAAAATACGGCACAAACAACCGTTCCTGATCCTCAGGAGTGATGCCGGGCCCCTCATCCGCCACCGTGACGACCGCGCGACGGCGTTTCGTATCATACTTCGTATCGACCCACAGCCGCCCTTTCTGATTCATCGCTTGAACCGCATTGTCGAAGAGGTTGACAAACACACGTCTCAGCTGTTCCCGGTCGAAATTGATGGGCGGCAGATCCTCGTCCAGTTCTACAATCAGTTCGATATCCTTCTGCGCCTCGCGATAGAGCGTAGCCACGTCCCGTACCACGTCGTGCAGGGGCTGCCGCGTCATTTGCGGAGCAGGTAGTCGGGCGAATTTTGAAAATTCGTCCAACATCTGTTTCAGACTGCCGACTTCGTTGATAATGACATTGGTCGCGTCGTCGAACACCCGGTCCAGGTCAGGAGATTTTTCGAAGAACTTCTTGCGCAATCGCTGAGCCGATAGCTGAATGGGAGTCAGTGGATTCTTGATCTCATGGGCGACGCGCTTCGCGACCTCCTGCCAGGCCGCAACTTTTTGTGCCTTGATCAGCTCCGTCAGATCCTCAAACACCAGCACAAACCCCAGGTCTTTATTCGCCTCGTCCCGCATGCGAGAGCCTTTCAAACCGATCGTGATCAGCTTCCCTTGGATATCCAGCTGTCCTTCCAAGTCCAGATCGTCACGCTCATCGGCCAGCATACGGTCATACGCGGTCTGGAACGAGTCGAGACCGAACTCCTTGAAGACCTCATTGGCCGAGCGTCCTCTGAACCGGTCGGCAGCCAACCCAAGGATGCGTTCTGCGGATGGGTTGAAGGTGGTGATCGTTCCGCTCCGATCGATCGACAACAAACCGGCGGCGATCGTATCGACCACCGTTTCAATATAGGCACGGCGGCTATCCAACTCGGTATTGGTGTTCCGCAGGCTCAGGTTCGCCTCTTCGAGTTTCGATTTACTCCCTTGCAGATCCTGGGTCATCCGATTGAACGACTCGATCAGCGTCCCAATTTCATCGGTCGCCTTGGCATCGATCTGCACCGTAAGATCGCCCTGAGCGACTGCTTCGGTCGCTTCCGCCAATCGTTGAATCGGAACGGTAATGCCGCGCGCGACATAGAATCCGAACCACGTGGCGCTGAAGAGAATCAACACCGCGACGACGGCGACGAAAAGGTAGGCCCCTGCCTTAATCGGGTTTTTCATCGCTTTGATTTGCTTGTACGCCGTGTACTGACGACCGATCCCCTCCATCTTGGTCAACAGGGATTCAGGGACGTAGGTTTCCACGACCACGACCCCTTCTAACTCGCCTCGCCGACTTCCTGAGGCCACCGGGATAGCGGCGCGGACCAATCTTCCCGTCTGGGCCTCCTGGACAGAGGTAAACTCTTGTTTACCGTTAATGACTTGTAAAACCAGCTGGCTGATGGGCAGATCCAACACGCCGGATGGAATGTCACTATCAAGGGCTTTTGTGAGGGTCTCCATCTTGCTCGAGAACACTTCGATCCCGGCAACGCCGTATTCCATCCGTTTCCGAGCCATCGCAGCAATCAATAAGTCGCGCTGCACCGGGATCAGCATGTCTTCGCGAAACAGTTCTTGAGAAATCGCTCGGGCGCTGTTCACCGCGAGCGCGACATGCCCGGCATGCTGCATGCGAGCCACCTCGTACGAGTCCTTCATGACCTTCTCGATATGTTCGCTGAACCACACATCGACGGCCTTATTGACCAGCCCGCTCGCAACGAACGCGAGGAGTAACGTCGGGATCAGCGAAAACCCGATAAATGCCGCGATGAGCTTGGTACGAAATCCTGACCCCACGAGACGGTGCCGGCGTTCGAAATAGGCCTTGATGAGATTCCTGGACAATAGGAGGACCAACACCACGAAGCCGATCAGGTCCAAATTGACCAGGAGGAGAACGAGTGCGTAGCTGGTGGTCGGCAGGAAAGAGCCGTTTTCATCGGAGCCAGGCGTCACAACTTGTGAGTAATACAGCGTGAAAGCCACACAGGGAATCAGGAGGATCAACACGATCCAGACAGGACGAAGATGCGGTGGTTTTCGCTCAGCCTGCCTGAATTGGCCATCCGAAGCACGACGCCGTTGCCTATTGAATGCAGGCAGGGGACTGTCGGAGCTCCCTTCGGAAGCAGGTCCTACCACAGGTATGGGATGGTTCAACTCAGGCATTCGCTCGTCCTCAAGGACACCATAGACGCAGGAAAACAGAGGTTGTTAGCACTATAACCGACTTGCGAGCAGTCTCAAAGCCTGCTGCACAATTTGCAGCCGTCGAAGCGCTCGCGGGACGGAGAACAAACGATAGGATTCTACTTTGGCGGGGCCAACGTGACATACTTCATGCGAAGCGCATAGAGCATGTCGCGTAGGACCGTCTGCTCATCAGAGGTCAGATTGCCTTTTGTCTTGTCTTCTAGGACCGACAATAAATCGATAATTTCTTTGGCTTGCGGCAGATTGACCGGTATCGAAGGTTGTTGAGGATCCAGTTGCTCGCCCATGAGCATAAGAGATGACGATCCCAGTGAGATAATAAATGATGAGAATGAGACTGGCGGTACCTGATGCGTGTGGGAAGGTTCGTTCTGTTCGGCATCCGAAGGCGTCGCCTCTTTTAAGGGTGCCGGCGCCGTCGGAGCGGCTTCGGACCCACCGCTTGTCCGCCGATCGCGAATGACAAATCCTTGCTCTTCCTCTGCCATGTCCCCTCTCTCCAACTTCCCAGGTGTCGGCGTACCCTACCATAGGGTCTATTCGGTCGCAAGACACCGAGCCATCGATCGTGCCCAGGGCAAGGGAGTGCAAGACTGAGCCTCGCCAGAACCGCCCGAAAACTGACATTGAAGTAGCTGAGGAGCTCACCGGCAGGCGCGAAGCACCGACGTGGTGAGTCAAGTTGCGCGCCGGAGTAGCGGTCACGGGATAGGAACCTCGACATAACTGCACTGCTTGGCGCGGCGGAATCAACGGCCTTTGCCACGCGCTCAACCGCTCGCTCGATGCGCGGCCAACTGGTTGTCGTCAGCAAAACAATTGCGATCTTGCGACCCATGAGGTTCTGTTGATATCGAAGATTCTGGTCGGTCGTGACTAGAACGGAAAACCCGCTCTCTTCGGATTGTTGCAGCAGTTCACCGTTTTTCAGATTGTTCCAACTAAGCTCAAAGGTCGTAGCGACCTGATGGGCTGGGAGGTGCTTGCGAAGAGGAACTGGAGTACCCTGGTCGAAAAGAACGCGCACTTACGCCGCTTCGAGAGAGCGGGCGGCATGCTCAAGCACTGCGCGGACTTGCGCGAGCGTGACGCCAGGAAACCAGACAATAAAGTCTGAGACCTGTGCCCCATCTTCGAGATTCTGGAATAGGGCAGTAACAGGCACACGAGTGCCACGAAACACCCAGGCGCCACTCACACGCTCGGGGTCACGCTCCACGGCTGGGCAAGAGGACCAATCAATCATTCAGTAATTGTAGACCGAGCATGAAGATGATTCAATTCAATTGTGCGGACCAGAATTGAGGTCGCATCTTGATGCGGGTATCGGACCTGCCTCCGCCAGCTTCGGGGATGCATAAGACAAGATCCAACCCCCAGATGTGGGCTTATGCAAGACCACATAGGATTCCTGCAATAAGATATGATTGATTTCTACTTGCCCTGTGACTTTCACGCAATTTCGATTTCAGAGATTCACTTTCCTCGCGAAGTAGACGCAGCCCTAATAATATGCGGAGAACTGCTGCCTGAAGATGTGTCTTTTCCTTGTTAGAAATATCTGTCGAATAAAGCAAGAACCATTCGAGAGCGTGCGCTTGTTCGTCAGACATCGAGGTTGATTTGAGTAAATCCTTATCAATGCCTACACGATGCGCTCGATTTTCCATGAAATCTGCGCCGGCATCCATTAAGGAATCAATTTGCTCAGGATCTTCATGCATAGTTTTTAAGAGGCGGCATAATTACGTTTAGGCCGACCCGCATAAGAGCCGATTCGCCCATTTCTGTCCGTATAACACGTCATTACGGCTTGCGAACTATACGCCGTGACCAACATCGATTGAATGGGTTACGACGGTCATATGTAGCTCGCCGACGCCATTGAAGCGGCAGCCGTTCTCGGTATAGAGTGACGCCGTAACTGATCCTCATCGACGATTTATTGAACTTCTCGGCAACATCGATGTCAGAACGATTTACTAAACTGGTTGATCTCATGGCTGCGCTCCGTGCTCAAAACGGATGTCCGTGGGATCGGAAGCAGACTCACGAGTCGCTGAAACCCTACCTCCTCGAAGAAGCCTATGAAGTCCTGGAAACCATCGATCAGCGTGACACGGAGAAGCTTCGGGAAGAACTTGGAGATGTGCTCTTACAAGTCCTCTTTCACAGCCAGATCGCCGCTGAAGCCGGCTCCTTTACTGTTGAGGACGTGATGGAAACGCTCGCCGCAAAACTGATCCGCAGACATCCCCATGTTTTCGGTACCGGAGACCAGACGGAACAGGTGTCGAATAGTGAGCAGGTCTTGGCCCAATGGGAGGATATCAAACGCGCGGAGCGAGAAGCCGCCGGCAAGACACAATCGGCCCTTGACGGAGTGCCGAAAATCTTGCCTGCATTGCTGCGGGCCTATCAGATACAGGCACGAGCAGCCCGAGTCGGCTTCGATTGGCCGCATAACGCCGCGGGACTCGATCAGATCTTTGGAAAGATAGCGGAGGAAGTGGACGAATTAAAGGGCGCGCTGGCTCAGGCAGGCACCGAGACGTCCCCTAACCGACCCGCTAGCCAGGCGGACATTGAGGCAGAGTTGGGAGATATTTTATTTTCCCTCGTCAATCTCGCCCGCTTCGTCAAGGTCAACCCGGAAGAAGCACTTCGCCGATCCACCAATCGCTTCATCGATCGATTTCATCTTGTGGAAGCACAAGCTGCAGATCAGCAGCGCACATTGAAGGATATGACGCTGGCGGAGATGGATGAGCTGTGGGAGGAAGCCAAGCGACGGTTGCAGAGCCTCCGCCCCAACCCACTACAACACGCTGAGGATCGCGGACTATGACGAAACCTGAAGAACCCTATGAAGAGGGAAAACGTGCCGGAGCCCATCCCCTGCTCGTTGTCCTAGGCATTCTTTTCGGCCTGTGGCTGTTTGTTGCCCTGATCGTCCCCAGTTCAAGAAACAAACAGGCGACCGGCACGGAGGGTCCCAATGTCTCGATCATCGAGGATCCGGAGGCCGCGTCTGTCATGTTCAAGGTTCAGACGACCATTCTGGATATGAACACCCTGGGATTGGTCGTTCCCTCTCAAGCGACGGACAGTCAAATCGTCGCCCTCTTGAAACGCCTCAAACAAGCACGCCTGGGCGGCACACTCGGTGAACAACTCCCATCGACCACACCCGGCCACAAGCTCGGCGAGCATGCCATCGCAGACATCTTCATCTTTTCGGACAAGCAACTTGCGGAAGCGGATACGATCCGCACCCTCGCACGAGGAGCCCATGCTCCCGGGACGCTCTATCCGAACGCCGTGCCGTTCGAGGTGGCCATGGAACAAGTCCGTGGCCACTACCGCATCGACTTGAACGATACCGGCAGCCCGGACATAGGATCGATCGGCTTTGCAGACGAATCGGGGATTCATTCGAAGCACTACAAGAGAATCTTTTGACGGAGCGGCTGCGCCGTTTTCTGCAAGCAGTCAGATGCCGACGCGTCTCCGCACTTCCTCCCGGATCGCCGATTGATCTGTTTCAAACGACGCTTCCAATTTCGGGAACAGATGGGCCAGCGGCCCAATGAATGGCGCCAGTATCATGTCGCGTCGTTCGGTCAGCATACCCTCGGCTTCAGCCACCCGCATCTTCCGGTCGGCAATCGTTTTGGAAAGGATGTTACTCATCATCAATTGCTGGCCCGGCGAGCCAATAACCATTCCCAAGAGCCGGCGTTTAAACACCTCCAGCTCATCCGGTATCGAAACCTTCACACGCACGCCATGCGGCGTCGCCCAGGTGGACCGTTGAATCGAATAGTCATATGAAAAAACCTGCTCTCGCGGTTCACGAAACGGACCGTTGATATCCACGATGGCGAGAGCATTTCCAGTTGAGGGCATGTTGGCTCGCTTTCCCGGTGACAATAAGCTTTATGTAACCCTACTATATGAGCTTGAAGTTAGAGAGGACAAGAGGCTATTTATTAAGGTGAGGAGCGCGACTGATAGTGGGCGGCGGACAACGGCTGTTTCGCCCAGCATGTAGGACGTGCCATTCCTCCGCCGCTCTGGTGACAGCGGAGATCCTGAACGCGAGACAGCCTTCTGACACACTGATATACTCCGATCAAGGATTCCTTCGGGAGAAGGCATGGCCAAGAAAGGCTTTCCTGGACTCGTCTTGGTGCCGCCCAGCGATCGAACGATCTTGAGGCGGCGGCTGCTTCATGGAGCGTTATTCATCGTCGCGCTGGTCTGGTGCGTATCGATATTACCCCTGTGGTCACCCGTCTCCGATGAGAAGGACAACTGTCGATCTCACGCTGGACAGGACGGTTCGAAGGATTCCGTCGAACCATGTGATCAACCACAATCCGCCACGGAATCACCATCAAATCAGAGCGAGTTCAACCTGATACCACTCTTACAGGCTGAGAGTTTGCGCGAATCCCTGAATCCCCTGCCTTCTCCCATAATCCCGAATCTCGATGGGCATGCGACCACGAACAACCCCGGCCAAGCCTCAATACTTACATCTCCCGATCCGATCCAGCCCTCTGAGCACACCGTATCGCCTCCAGCTCCGGGGAAACCACTCTCCAATCTGCCGAGCGCATCGACACCGGAAACCGAAATTCGGCTAGCCGAACAGGGCGATGCGTTTGCCCAATATCGCCTCGGACGCTATTACGCCCGACGAGACGGTCGGCAAACGTCGGAGTCAGTCAACTGGTACAAGAAGGCCTCTCCCGGTCTGCACCGTTTGGCGGAGAATGGGAATGGACAAGCGATGTATGTCCTGGGAGTCATGTACACCTATGGGCGAGGAGTCCCAAGAAATACAGACGAAGCTCGCCGCTGGCTGACGCAAGCCGTTGAACGAAAAATTACATCGGCTCAGCCGGTCCTCGCGAGTCTGGCAACGCACCCTCGTACCGATCCCACATTGAAAGCTGCCGAACAGGCGAAACCCCTCAAACAGCACAACTGAACCAGTCTGGCCGCTCCCTGATATTGCACGAGCTGATAAAATTCCATAATATGCATGCTCAGCTATGGACACCATCGCTCGTATCAAGACCAAAACACCTACTCCGTACAAGCTGATCCACATCGCAGCGGATACCCACGACACGAAGACCTTCCGTTTCGAGCTTCCCGCCGATGCCACGCTGGACATGTTGCCCGGCGATTTTCTTTATGTGCATGCGACGATCAACGGCAAGACCGTGAAGCGCCCGTATACGCCGTCTTCCTTGCCCGGGACGAGGGGTTTCTTCGATCTGACGATCAAACGCTATGATACCGGTTCCATGTCTAAATACGTGCACGATCAGCAGACCGGAAATTCGGTGTTGATGAGCGGGCCCAACACCGGAGGGCATTGGATCGATGGAATGGCAAAGCGAGTGGGATTTGTGGCGGGAGGCACCGGGGTTACGCCGATGATCTCCATCATTCGTTGGATTCTGACCAACAAGATCGACGCGGAGTTATTTTTGATCTTTGCCAATAAAACCGAATCGGACATCATCTTTCGGCAGGAGTGGGAATGCAGTGTCCGGGACTATCCAAACTTTCATTGCCACCATGTGTTGGAGCACCCTCCTGCCGGATGGACCGGAAGCACGGGGCGCGTGACCCCTGAAATTCTCCGACAACAGCTTCCTGCTCCAGCTTCGGACACCTGCATTTTCCTCTGTGGCCCCCCGCCGATGGTCGATTTTCTGGAAGCGACTCTCAAAGAATTAGGCTATTCCGAACAAGCCATCATCCTTCCTTGAGCTTGAGTATGCGCTGACGATTCGGGAACGAAGGTCGTGGATTAATCCGGAGTGTTACCTACACCGGATCGTCGCATCGCACTCGTTCCACCGGCAAGATCTTGTAGGATCCGTTCAGCAGCCAACGCTCCATCACGAATGCAGTCGGGTATACCGACTCCGCGATAACCGGCTCCGGTGAGAACAAGTCCCGGATAACGGCTGACTGCCGCCTCGAGTTGTGTCAAGCGATCCAAGTGGCCGAGCGTATACTGCGGCATCGCTTTCCACCATCGATTCACTTCTATAAACGTGGGTGTAGCTCTGATCCCGCATAACGCGTCGAGTTCCTTCCTGACTGTTTCCGTCAGCGTGTCATCATCCAGTTGAAGAATGTCTTCACGGCCTACGCCGCCCACATAGCATCGCGCCAACAGCTGGTCTGCCGGAGCGCGATGGGGCCACTTCAGCGAGGTCCACGTTGCGGCAATCAAACGACGCTGTTCCGTTCGCGGCACAATAAATCCAAATCCTTCGACGGCGCTCGCCAGGGTCCGTGGAAATGCCAATGCGATAGTGGCAGTCGACGCATAGGGAATCATGTCCAGTAGGCCGCCGGCTATCGGCGTCAACGGACGCAACAGGTCCGCTGACACATATGTCGGTGTGGCAAGAACAAGACCGTCAGCGGAAAGCGCCGAACCGTCATGCAAAATGATGTCGTACATCCAGCGCCCGAGCTCGTGCGACCTTACCCTGAGCGCATCGACTCGCGCGTTCACACGGAGTTCGGTCCCCTGCTGCGTCAACCGACTCGTCAAGGCGGTCACCAAATCACTGAGACCGTTCTTTAAACTGACAAACATCGTCCGCCTCGGTTGGTCTGTCGAACCTGATGAGGCCGCTTTCTTGGCGGCCATCATGCCGCGAACGACGCTGCCATGCCGCTGCTCCAGTTCGAAAAACCTGGGGAACGTGGCGCGTAGACTCATCTGCTCGGCGTCTCCCGCGTAAATTCCAGCCATCAGCGGTTCCAAGACACGCTGGAACGCTTGCACTCCAAATCGACGGCGAAGAAAGGCGGCCAATGATTCATCACCCGTTGATGGGCCTGGCGGGACCGCGAATTCCAATCCCATACGTGCCAATCCCGTCCAGGTGAGCAGGTCACTCCGAACAAACGACCCCAGTTGTTTCGGGACGAAAGAGAGCAGTCCCTCGGGTAGATCATGCAGCCGTCCTGCATGCAACACGCTCGCCTTCTTAGCCGTCTCATTGGTATTGACGAGTTGATCGGCGAGACCGAGCTTCATGCAGAGATCGAGGCCTGCCTGTTTTTGGGAAAGAAAGGAGTCCGGCCCGGCTTCCGTCACAATGTCGCCGACCCGGTGTGTGACGATCTTTCCTCCCCAGGATGTGTCGGATTCGAGGAGGATGCAGTGGAGGGGAACGTCTGCTTTGGCGGCCTTCTCGTGCAATGCATACGCGGTGGCCAAACCGGATATCCCCCCACCCACAATCGCAACTGTACGTGGTCGAGTCACGACTGACTGCAGAGGGACGATTCGTGCGCCGCCAACACATCGCGCAGTGTTTCGATGAGTGGGAAAGAGTCATTCAACATCGCCATACGCTCGAGGTGTAAGCCTTTGTTCACCGCCAGCTGCTTGAGCTCGATGTCGATGTCGAACAGGGTCTCCACATGGTCACAGATAAAACCGATCGGAGCCACAAGAACGTGTCGATGTCCGTCACGAAAAATGGTATCCAGCACAGACTCGACCGTGGGTCCAAGCCATGGCTCGCTCGATCGCCCCTGACTTTGATACGCAAAGTAGGTCGGTTGGCTCCCTAGCGACCGTGTCACCGCTTCGACTGTACCGTTCACTTCTTCCGGATAGGGATCCTTCAATGCCACGATCCGCTCCGGCAGACTATGCGCAGTGAACAGCACAGCCACCGATGCCCTCACATCGACAGGAAACGAGAGGAGTCCCTTCCGGATGTTGTCGACGACCGCCGCGATCAGTCGCGGGTGCCGGTTCCAACTGCCGACATAGGTCACTTCGGTCCGATCGCCTAACTCGACACGGGCCTCTTCCACTTTCTTCCGATAGGCTCCTGTACTCAAGGAGGACTGTTGCGGGGCCATGCAGACCCCGATGACGTGTTCCGGTGAATCTTTCAAGAGCTCGGCATACGTTTCTTTGATGAAAGGATGCCAGTGCCGCAAACCGACGTACACCTTGTAAAGACGGGTATCCGCCGCATTCAGCCGCTCCTCCAGTTTCTTGGCGACCTCCTGTGTGATGGCGACGGCCGGCGATTTGCCCCCGGTGACTCGATAGCGCTCACGAATCTCCTCTATCAGTTCCGGCGGTGTGGGCCGGCCTCCCCGGACATCACGCAAAAACGGCTCGACATTCTCCAGACAATCGGGCCCGCCCATGGCCATCAGCAATATCGCAGTATGGCGTTGTGATTCAGACATAAGGCTGGTCAGAGCTAATAGCTGATGGCTGATAGCAGAGGATAAAAGGTGCGCTGGCGGTGATTAAATATACTTCCCGCCATCTGCCATACGCCATTTGCCATATGCTCTTGTTTATCGTTGGCTGAGCTTGTGCACCATGTCGATTGTCGCCGCCACGTGATCGACCGGTGTGGTAGGCAGTATGCCATGACCGAGGTTGAAGATGTGCCCGGGACGCCCTTCGGCTCGACGTACAATATCCTCCACGCGGCGTTCGATTTCGTGGAGCGGCGCGAACAGTACGAGCGGATCCAGGTTGCCCTGCACCGCGCGATCGTGTCCGACCATGGTCCAGGCCTCGTCCAGAGGAACCCGCCAGTCAATCCCGATGACATCGCCTCCTGCCTCTCGCATCTGACGTAGAATGGCCGTTGTGCCCGTGCCGAAATGAATCATGGGCACACCTTCCCGCTTGAGCCCATCGAAAATCCGCTGGACGTGCGGCATCACGTATTCGGCATAGTCACCGGCCGAGAGACAGCCGACCCAACTATCGAAGAGCTGAATCGCCTGAGCACCCGCCTTGATCTGTCGCCTGAGATAGCCCGTCAGCACTCGCGCAAACTTGTCCATAAGGCGATGCCAGGCGGTGGGATCACCGTACATCATCTGCTTGGTGTGCAAATAATTGCGGGACCCTCCGCCCTCGATGGCGTAGCTCGCGAGCGTGAACGGTGCGCCGGCAAATCCGATCAACGGGACCCGTCCGTCAAGGGCGCGTCGCGCCTGTCTAATGGCCTCCGCCACATAGTCGAGTTCGTCGCCGTCGATCACTTTCAATTGATCGACCGCCGCTCGATCGCGCACCGGATTATGGATCACTGGCCCTTCACCTGCGGCAAACTCGAGACTGAGTCCCATCGGCTCCAACGGCAGAAGAATATCGGCAAAAATAATGGCGGCATCCAATGGAAACCGGTCAATCGGCTGGAGGGTCACCTGAGCTGCAAGCTCAGGCGTCTTGCACATTTCGAGGATCGAATGCTTCGTACGCAACGTCCGATACTCCGACATATAGCGTCCGGCCTGGCGCATAAACCACACGGGAGTGCAATCGACGGGTTCGCGGCGGCAAGCTTTCAGAAATCGGTCCTTCATCGTAGCGGCATTCTAGAGACGCACGAGGAGCCCTGTCAAACCATCCGTGTTATTCTGGAGACTCGTCTAACAGGCTGCAACTCGATGCGATCCCTATGGCTGACATGCTCCATTCGGTGTGACCATTGGAATCGTGTCATCCTGCCAAATGAGTAGACAGCGGGCGCCACTCCGGTACAATACAAACCGGCGGGAGCCGCACAAAAATCAGATTTCACTTTCCTCACGCTCTTATGTATAATGACAACCTAGCCTATCCCGCACGATCAAGCTTAATTGGGACTCCGGCTCCCTGTCTCCCGCTACAGTGACGTTGCCGATCCCCCGACTTAGAGGAGAATTGTATGTCCGACGTGCAAACGCTTCGCCCGACCAAAGCCTGGGACTTTTTGTATTCATTTCTTCGCTGGTTTGACTCCTGGGCAGGCCTGGAACACACGAAATCGGAAGGACCTCCCAAAGTAGACTGGGTTCGGAGTATCCCTTTTATTGCCGTGCACGTGATGTGTTTGGGAGTGTTGTGGGTAGGATGGAGCTGGACTGCTGTTGCCGTCGCGATCGGCTTCTATTACATCCGTATGTTTGCCATCACGGGATGGTATCATCGCTACTTCTCGCATCGCACGTTCAAGACCTCGCGCACCGTTCAATTTCTTTTTGCGTTGCTGGGAGGTTCCTGCGCTCAACGCGGCCCTTTATGGTGGGCGGGCCATCATCGTCATCACCACATCGCATCCGATACGCCGGACGATGTGCACTCTCCGCGCCAAGGCGGATTTCTGTGGTCGCATATGGGCTGGGTCATGTCGCAAACTCATTATGCTCCGCGCTTAAAAGGGATCGCCGATTTCGCGAAGTTTCCGGAGCTGCGGTTTCTCGACCGATTTGATGTCCTCGTTCCCACCATTACCGGCTTTGCCATGTTCGGATTCGGCAAGCTGCTGGAGGCCTATGCGCCTGAGCTCGGCACCAACGGCCCTCAGATGTTGATCTGGGGATTTTTCATTTCAACCGTGGCGCTGTTTCATGGAACCTGTACCATCAATTCCTTATCCCACGTCTATGGTTCACAACGATATGAGACAGGTGACGACAGCCGAAATAACTTTTTCTTGGCCCTGATCACCATGGGAGAAGGCTGGCACAAC
>CAZPNQ010000101.1:0-14152 GCA_964587955.1 uncultured Nitrospira sp. | reverse complement strand
AGGGGGTTCGCTCAGGCGCGAGTCAATCGTTCCCAAGGTGAAGCCAATCGGTTCCTAGCCACCTTGAAGGAATATAACCAAGCAAAGGACGTCATCAGCAAGAGAATCTATATTGAAACTCTGGAAGAAATTCTTCCGAACATGGAAAAGATCATCATCGACGGAAAAGGGGGAGAGCGCCTCTTGCCGTATCTTCCGCTGGACCGTCTCCCCAAATCCGGACACTCAGCCCTCGCCAAACCAGCCACACAACCTGAAGGCGAGGAGTCCCGACCGGAACCCTCCTCCACGCCAAGATCAAGGAACGCTCGACCATGATGACGAAACAGGGATTGGTCATCGCATTCCTCGCTGTGATGGTGGCGTTGTTTGTGCTGGGGGCTTCGCCGCTTTTCGTCGTGGATGTGATCCAAACGGCCATCGTCGTGCAACTAGGAAAGCCGGTACGAAACATCACTGAACCGGGACTGTACGTGAAAGTGCCGTTTGTCCAGGAAGTGACCTACTTCGAGAAACGTTTGCTCGATTATGATTCGAATGCCCAGGACGTCATTACCTCGGACAAAAAGACACTGTTGCTGGATAACTTTGCGAAATGGAGGATCGTCGACCCTCTAAAAGTTTACCAGAACTTTCAGAGCCAGCGCGGCGCTCTCCAACGGCTGCACGATATCATCTACTCCGAGCTCCGCGTGGAGTTAGGCCGGCACGAGCTGCTCGAAATCGTCTCAAGCACGAGGGCCGACATCATGAAGGTGGTCACCGAACGGGCGAACGACAAAGCTTCGGCGTACGGCATTGATATCCAGGATGTGAGAATCAAGCGGGCTGATTTGCCGGAACAAAATGAGAAGGCGGTCTTTGCCCGTATGCAAGCGGAACGGGAACGGCAGGCGAAACAGTACCGCGCTGAAGGAGCGGAAGAAGCTCAAAAAATACGATCGGAAGCCGAAAAAGATCGGGAAATCATCCTCGCCCAAGCCTATAAAGAGTCGGAAGAACTTCGAGGCGGCGGCGACGCCAAAGCGTTCCGGATCTACGCCGATGCCTACCGACAGGACCAGAAGTTTTTCGAGTTTACCCGTTCGATGGAAGCCTACAAGAGTGCCTTCAAAGACGGCTCGACTTTGGTGATGAGTCCGGACTCGGAATTCTTCCGCTACCTCAGGCAACGCTGAACTTCAGGAAAGCCCAACGATCTTACCGCTTTTGGGGTCGAGATTGATTCGCTCACCGGCTGGCTTCTTCGGCAATCCGGGCATCAACTGAATTCCCGAACAGACGGCAGTCACGAATCCTGCTCCGGCTAAAATCCTTAATTCCCGAATCGGTACCTTAAAGCCGGTCGGTCTTCCCTTCAGAGCGGGATCGTGTGACAGCGATAGCGGAGTTTTTGCCATACAGACGGGTAAGACGCCGTATCCCAGCGCCTCTGCCGTTTCGATTTGCCGTTCGGCTTCCGGTTCGAACGTGACTCCGGTCGCTCCATACATGCGGGTGACAATGGTTTCGATCTTTTTCCTGATCGGCCATGATAGTTCGTAGAGGTGCCTAAATTGAGACGGCCTTTCAGATGCCTTGACGACGGCAGAAGCCAGCTGTTCCGCCCCCTTCCCCCCGTCCGCCCAGTGGGTGGAGACTGCCGCATCTGCCGCCCCTATCTTGAGCGACTGTTCCCGAACCCAGTCTAACTCGTCCTGAGGGTCGTCTTTGAAAGCATTGACGGCGACTACGACCGGCACCCCGTGCGCCAGGACGTTGGCGACATGCTGCTCCAGGTTGGCGATTCCCTTCGAGAGGGCTTCGCGGTTCGGACCCGTTAGACTCGTCGGTAAGGCAACGCCTGCCTTGGCAACGCCTCCACCGCCATGGAGTTTCAGCGCCCGTAACGTCGCCACGATCACCGCCACCGTCGGCGTAAATCCCGATGCCCGGCATTTGATGTTAAAAAACTTTTCCGCCCCAAGATCGCTGCCGAAGCCCGCCTCCGTGACAACGAAGTCGGCGCATTTCAGCGCAATGGCGTCGGATATGATTGAGCAGTTGCCATGTGCAATGTTGCCGAACGGCCCCGTATGAACGAATGCCGGCGTCCCCTCAAGCGTTTGAACCAGGTTCGGCATGAGGGCGTCCTTGAGAAGCACGGCCATCGATCCCACGCACCCCAGCTCTTCGGCCATGACCGGCGTACCAACCGCCCTCAGCCCGACAAGTATTCGACCGAGCCGTTCACGGAGATCCCGCTGATCTTTTGCCAAGGCCAGCACTGCCATGACTTCCGAAGCTTCCGTGATGACAAATTGTCCCGGACGCCTGCCCGTTTCTTCTCCCAACAGAACCTCCCGGAGAGCCCGGTCACTGATGCTTAAGGTCCGAGGCCACGTAACCCGTTGAGGATCGATCGAGAGAGTATTGCCATGGAACAGATGATTATCGAGAAATGCAGAGAGCAGATTGTGGCTGGCGGCCACGGCATGGGCATCCCCGGTCAAGTGAAGGTTGATATCTTCCATCGGAGCGACTTGGGCATGTCCCCCTCCGGTCCCTCCTCCCTTCACCCCAAACACAGGACCAAGCGAAGGCTGTCTAAGGGTAAGCGCGGCTCGATGCCCGAGCCGCGAGAGTCCCATGGCAAGACCTATCGACGTCGTCGTCTTTCCCTCTCCCAATGGCGTCGGATTAATTGCCGTGACGAGAACATACCGTCCCTTAGGGACTGTCGCGAGACGATCCGCTACCTGTAGCGAGACCTTCGCCTTATCCCTTCCGTAGACAATGAGCTCTTCGGCACGGATCCCAAGCTGGGAACCGATTTCGAGAATGGGACGAGGAGTAACGGATTGGGCGATTTCGAGGTCGGTCAAAAGGATCCTACCCTGCTTTGTCTATTGCGAAGGGCCGAAGTATAGCATAGACAGTCGACAATGATAGGAGCCAAGCTTACGAATTATAGCTGAGAGTAATTCGACTATCAGAGGAACGGAAGCAGATGGAGTTGTCAGATAAAGATCTGAACTTGTTACTCTAATATGTACTTAGTGGGATCAAGCGCCTGGCCATTCAACTTTACCATGTAATGCAGGTGTGGACCGGTGGACAGGCCCGAGCTCCCGACAAGCGCGATAACATCGCCTCGCTCGACCCTTTGGCCTTCCTTCACTAAGGCCTTCGCAAGATGTCCATAAAGAGTTTCAACTCCGAATCCATGATCTAAGCGGACGATGTTCCCAAGCTTAGGATCGTACCCTATGGACGTAATCCTTCCTTGGGCCGGAGCACGAACGGGGGTGTTTGGCGCCGCCCCGATATCCAACCCATCATGCCAGGCAGGCTTCTCCGTAAAAGGAGAGATTCGCGGCCCAAATCCCGACGTGACCCAACCTTTCACCGGCCAAATCGACGGCGTCGAAGCCCAGCGCGATGAGCGTTGTTCGGCCGCTTGTGATAATTCTTCAAGAATCCGTTCCTGCGCCGTGGCTTGCTTTGAAAGCCATTCCAAGCCTTCTTTCACTGATGCAACAGCTAGGCGGTTATCCTGAAATGGCTCTGGAGCAACAGTAGATGATTGCTCTTGGCTGTTGTCTGATACCTGCCTTGAGGCGCCCGATGACTTTGGTTCATTCCCTCCGGGTATTGCGCCGCCTTCTTCCAAAATCGGCACCTCTTCTCCTCCTCGGCCGTTTGCCATATCCCCCGTCTTGGGAACTTCTATGCCCAGCATGACTCGAAGCCTCTGATTGACTTCATTCATCGCGCCAAGACGCTTTTTCAGGTCATCAACGGCGGTCGAGAATGCCGCAGTCTGTTGCCGTGCACTCATGGCTTCAGCCCGGAAAGCCGCGAGTTCCCATACTTCTCCTGTTCTGATGACATAGTGAGAAACGACGAGAAGATCGGCTAGAATGACTAGGCCCACACAGACGAGGAGCCGGCGAAGGAGTTTCTTCGAAAAGCTGAAGCGGATCGGCTTTGCCGTGGATCCTCTAAAAACAACTATTGTATACGCATCGCCATCTTGAGCATTCGGCTGACTCATAATTCTTCTCCCCTGCCTGATACCCCTTACCCTGAGGTTACCGATTTAGCCCTCTATCGGTCAATCTTAAAAATAGTGTATCGACAAGGCAGTTTCAACCACATTATCTAGGACGTCTCGCGAATGACCCACTCAAGATAAGGTGGGAACCCCTTACTCACTGGAATTGCTATAATTTCCGGCACTTTGTACGAATGAATCTTTTGTATAGTTTCTTCGAGTGAATGAAATTTATCGGACGTAGTCTTGATCAGCAGTAATGATTCCTCGTCGTTCATCATCTTTCCTTCCCACCAGTAGGTAGAACGGACGGTAGGAATCGTTGAAGCGCAGGCAGCGAGCCGAGATCGTACCACATGGTCGGCAATCTTTCCTGCTTCATCCTGAGTTGCAGTTGTGACCATGACAATCAGCACCTGGATCGGTTCGGCACCCATAGAGTTGCCAGAATACCCAAGCGTTCCCTGACAATCAACCTGATCATTTCAATTCTAATAATCACGGTTTACCCTAATTCCCTATTGGGCATTGAGCAACATCCATGCCTCGTTAGCCAAGATCACCAATTACAATTGCTTTTATTTCCAATAGTTTAAATTTCAGCTCGCTTAATGAACATGGCTCTTCGATGAACGACTGCTCGATACCGTGGCGATCAAGCAATTTTTGGGACACAATGTTCAAAACTGACCCTATCTGTCACGACATACGGGTAGTTTAAGGGTTGATCGATGCAGATCCTACTTCTTTCCCATCTTAGCTAACTCCGCGAAATAATGAGCGAATGACTTCATTCCTCCCGACGCCTGGCCCCAGTCGAAATATTCGTTGGGGGCATGATATCCATGCTCGGGTAGGCTCAAACCTATGAAAAGTATCGGTACTTTCCAGGCTTTTTGCATCGTGACCACCGCACCGATCGATCCGCCTTCTCGCACGAAAGCGGGCTCCTTGCCAAACCCTGCCTTCATAGCGCGTTTTGCACATTCCACGTATGGCCCTGTGAAGCTGCCCTTGAATGGATGGAGCATGCCTTCTTTTTCCACCTTCACATCCGGATTCACCTTCGCCACATGCTTCTTCAACAAGACAAACACCTTCTCCGGTGCCTGATTTGGAACGAGACGCATGCTGACCTTGAGCTCCGCATGACCGGGTACAACCGTCTTGACACCCTGTCCGTGGTATCCACCGCTGAGGCCATGAATTTCGAAGGTGGGAGATGCCCAGATCCGCCGCATGACTTCTGCAGGCTCCTGTACACGGAGCGATCGAAATCCGTACGCTTCCTTGAACCGTCTTACTTCAAAGCCGGACTTGAGAAAATCCTTGATCTCCTTGCCGGTAGGATCGACCACATCGTCATAGAAGCCAGGAATCTTCACCTTGCCGGTCTTTGCATCTACGCAGGTGTTCGCCACCTCTATCAACTCGGCCAGCGGGTTGCGGGCGGCCCCTCCGGTCACACCCGAATGTGCGTCTTTCTCCCCTGTACGCAGGATAAGACGCGCGCCAAGCAGACCGCGCAAGCCGTAGGGCACCGCAGGCCGTCCCTTGGCGATCCAGATCGTATCCGACACAATCACGGAATCCGGTCGTGGGATCGCACTGTGGTTTCTAAGCCCAACGGCAAAATGCGGGCTCCCGATCTCTTCTTCGAGTTCCCACAAGAATCGGATATTGATCGGCCAACCTTGTTCGACAGCATAGCGAGCGCCGAACATCGCCGCGAGAGCCGGGCCCTTGTCATCGGTTGCTCCTCGCCCCCGATAAATCCCGTGTTCATTCTTAAAGGCAAACGGTGCCCGCCTCCACTCCGGCTCCTGCGCAGGCTGCACGTCCAAGTGATTGTAGATCGTGACCGTCGGATATCCGGATCCGGTTATCCACCCTCCGGAGACAATAGGGTACCCACCGGTTTCTACTACTTGAACCGTGGCATTCATCCCGCTCAAACACTGCCTCGCAAGGTCCGCCATGCGTCGCATATCCCCCGCGTGAGAGGAATCCATACTGATTGACGGCACCTCCACCATCTGCCCCAAGAGATCCTCAAATCTCGGTCGTGACTCATTTACAAAGATCCTCAGCCGCCGCTCATTCACCATATGGCTAGTCCTCCATGACCAAACGATGGAGAATTATAGCCATCAAGTTCGACAAGAGAAAGCAGCACCGCATCGCAAACTCAGAATAATGATAAAATGCCTCGCATCTGCCATGACTACTTCGGCGCGAATCGTCGCTCCTCTCGTCATTCTGCTCACATATATAGGAGCACACACATCGGCATTGGTGTGGGCGGAAGAACCGACCAGCATCCAGCAAATACTCGAAGAGCCGCGGGTCTATCATCTTCGGCATGCCACATTGCGCGGCATCGTGCGAGATGTACACCCACTCGCCCCCTATACGATTCCCAATGGCGAAAACTGTTATGGCGCTTACTTGTTCCGTCTGGAGGACGATGAAGCCACCATTCCGGTGGCAGTGTTGGGGATCTGTGGTAGACCCCTTGTCCGCGATCCGGAAGTCGAGGATGGAGATCATGTCGAGGTGAGCGTTACGATCCAGGCACCGAGTCATGGAGGGTATTATCTCAGCTTCAAAGGACTGAAAGTGGTGACTGAACAAGAGGGAATCGTGCAAGCCGTGGCCGATCGCATCCTCCCAATTGTGGAGTAGGATTGTATTCAGAGTTTCCTACGACTCGCACCTAATGCATTGAAGCCTTTCATGCAAGAAACCAAGATCGTCTGCTCACTGATATGTCTGTTGTTAACAGGCTGCGGAAGCAGCCAGGGATTCGATCGTGCGGCGATGACCGAAGCCTTGCACCTAGATCCTCTTTCACACCCTGAGAGTGGACTACTTGAGAATCCAGGGGCTCGGCTTTCCCCACCACTTCGGCTGGGTATCTTTCTTGCGCATCACGATTTTCCAAATCGACAGTCCATCAGAAAAGTTGAGTGGCTGAGTGTGGATCGAGAGCACCTTCTCCGCCAGCTGGCACCCTTGCAGGAAGAACAAATCTTAGGTGATACCTTCATGTTGATGGATGCCACGTTGCGTGGAGAGGATATAGGAGGGATGAGACAGGCAGGCGCACGTTATGGAGCCGATGTCGTCATGATCATAGAAGCTGCGGCCTCCATCGATCGGTACAACAACCGCTATGCATGGTTGTATCCGACCCTTCTCGGCGCCTATCTTGCGCCTGGCACCGAAAGCCACGCTTTGGTCTTAATCACCGGCAACTTATTGGCTGTACGCTCCGAGTGGCACGTTCCCACCCAGATAACCCAAGGAGAATCGAAAGTGGTTGGGTCGGCAGTTTTGGTGGAAGATAGTACCGCCCTCCAAGAGGCGAAGGATCGGGCGATCCAAGCATTAGGCATACGCATCGTAGACCGACTACGGCTCCTCACAGGAGGGTTACCCCGCGCAGCGCCTACATCACGGTGAGTCGAAGCCCAAGAGAACTCCCAATAACAGCAGATGCTGTCCCGGCGTAAGACCGATTTCACCGGGACGAAGCTCGCCGTTCCTGAAAAACCCGCCCCCGATTCCAGTGGATTCGTCATAACGGTGTTCCACCCGCGCTACAGTATTCATCCATTTGTACGGAAGCCTGTACTCGACAGTGGATGTGATGGCTTTCACGAATTGCTCGGCTCCTGTCCATCGGCCATTCCTATCCCAATAGAACTCCGGTCGCACCGCCAGAGACCAGGGACCCGTGATATGCCATTTCACGACCATGTTGCCTCCCATGACAAAAGTCCGGGGGCCGCCAAGCTGACCGGCAATGCTCTCAGTTCCAATATCAAAAGATGCTGCCACCATCACCTCGTCACCCTTCCATTCGAGGACATGATTCCCGTACACACGCCAAAACTCCAAGGACGTATCTGTCTGATTCGGTCCACCAAAGAGGGTTTGTATCAATGTGAGTCTCGGCGTCGCTTTCCACGCCCATCTTCCGCCGTAGCTTGGGAGATCGTTTGGATGCGCCAGGTGATAATAACTGTTCACGATAAAGGCGCCGACAGTGAGATCGTCGCTCACAGGATACTGCGCATTCACGCCAAACATCATGTACGGCGTATTGTCCGCGATCCAGGATCGAGTATAGTTCGCGTTGTCTCTCGCATAGAGTGATTCATACCCCATCAGGCTGTTGAACAGACCTGCCGTGAACGTCAGTCCTTTTCCAACCGGCGCCAGATAGGACACGTTCGCACGATGAACGTGCCTCAGCACATCCGCTCCATCGACTCGCCTTTCACCCGGCAAAAACGCGAACTCTTCTGAGTCTCGCCCGCCTTGAAAGCCAAGTTCCATACCCCAGCGAGATGACCGGCTCGCATCCTTTCGCACGTACGCCAGCCCCATATTGGGTGCAAATTCGTTGTGGTGGAATGCCGTGGTGCGGCTGCGCCAGAGATGATTGTCCGGAAAATTGAAATTGCCGATATACCCGACATCCACATACGCACCATAGTGCCAGTCGGTCGGAGCTGCCTTCGCGAGATCGGCTGTGGTCGGTGCGAGCGTCGTGGTCTCCTTCAACGGCTGGTTCAAGTGTTGAGCCACACACACCGGCACTGTCGCGAAGAGTCCCCATACAATTAACAGATGGCCAATGCGCTCTGTATTCATGATTGACCGTCTTCACGTCGACCAAGAACGGATAGACAGTATCGGCTTCTCCCGTAAACTTTTTAACATGTACGCATTCTCAAGTCTGGCTCACTATACTCCGCCAGATATCAAAACTGGACAAAAAGCGGTGAAGCGAGGAAGGGAAATGTAAGCAAAGGTAGAAAGGTTACTCTGTCCGGAGCCGATATCCGACGCCCAATTCGGTTACCAGGTAGCGCGGCTGTGCCGGATTGCGTTCCAGCTTGTTTCTCAACTGACGCATGTAGACTCGCAGATAATGCCCTTCCTCCACGTGCAGCGGACCCCAAACTTCTTTCAATAGCTGGCGGTGTGTCAGCACCTTGCCGGCATACCGGATCAACGTCGTGAGTAGCTTGTATTCGATCGGTGTCAGATGCACTTCTTTCCCTGAGACAAACACCTGCCGCCGCCCGAGATCTACCTTCAGATCGCCGAGCACAAACACCGATTCGCCGCCGTCACCGGCTCTGGCTGCATGACGAAGCGCGGTTCGCACCCGTGCGAGAAGTTCGTTCACTCCGAAGGGCTTCGTGATGTAATCGTCGGCGCCGAGATCGAGTGCCGCCACCTTCGCCTGTTCCTGATCACGAGCAGACAACACGAGGATGGGTGTGTCGGTCCACTCGCGTACCTTGCGGATGACTTCGCCTCCGTCGAGATCAGGCAAACCGAGATCCAGTAGGATCAGGTCGGGATTTCTTGCCTGGGCTTCGATCAACCCGTCGCTCCCGCTCGAAGCCTCATACATTTTGTAACCATGGACGGGCAGCGTGGTCCGAAGAAACCGGCGAATTTCCGGTTCGTCTTCGATGAGAAGTATCGTGGCATCCTGTGACATACACCACCGCAGCCTCTATCGCCGTCTTACGCTTGGCCGGAATTACGTTCTCGATCCTCTGGCTGCTCGGCCTGCACGAGCGGCTGTTGATCCGGCAAGGGGATCGAGAAACGAAAGAGAGCGCCGCCTCGGGATCGATTCTCAGCCCAGATACGGCCGCCATGTGCTTCTACGATACCGCGACAAATTGTCAGCCCCAGTCCAGCCCCTCCCTCTCGTGCCAGTTTGCCGCGATAAAATTTGTCGAAAATGCGGGATTCCTCGCCGGACGGAATGCCCGGTCCTTGATCCGCCACGTGCACGAGGATTTCTCGATCATTCGACGACGCGACCACATCGATCTTCGTTCCCGCAGGCGCATACTTCACCGCGTTCTCGATAAGATTGATGAAGACCTGCTCCAGCAGCACCCCATCCACAAGCACGAGCGGAAGATCTCCTGGAAACGACGTATTGACGGCATGATCGGGCAATCGCCCATCAAGTCCGGACAAAGCCGCTCCCGCTATCTCATCCACCGAATGCCATTCCTTTTTGAGCTGCACGGCCCCCGCTTCAATGCGCATCATATCGAGAAGGTTCTTCAGCAAACGGTCAAGGCGTACCGCCTCACGATAAATGGATTGGGCCAGTTCATGCCGGGCAACAGGGTTGAGTTCTCCACGTTCCACCGCCAAACTACTGGCGGCGCCGGTGATGGTGGCAAGAGGGGTACGAAGATCATGGGACACCGAACTGAGGATGGCACTGCGCATCCGCTCGGCTTCGGCCGCTACGTGCGCTTGCTGAGCGTCATCGGAGAGGCGGGTTCTTTCGAGCGCCAACGCCACTTGATTCACCAAGGACTCCAGCAGATGCAACCGCTCGGGGTCCAGTAGAAGCGCGCGGTCTTTTGGCCGTATCGCCACGACCCCGATTGCGCCGGCTGAAGCAACCAGCGGCACATACAGAGCATTGGCTCCCGGAAGCGTATCGGTGCCGAGACCGGCTCGCTCATTGTGGTCGAACACCCATTGAGCCACACCCGCCTCTTTTGGGTCCAACTCAAAAAACAGGAGTTCCCCGCGTTGCAGTTGCACCCGTTTTTCCGCATCCGCGAGGAAGACGGCAACTTGAGCGTCAAACGCGTCACGGAGATGCTTGGCTGCGAGTTGCGTCAACATGCCGGTTCCCCGATGTGTGGCGAGATCGCGACTCATCGCATAGAGTATTCCCGTGCGTTTTTCCCGATAGCGGGCCAATTCGGCTTGCTGTCGAATGCGCACGGCTAGATTGCTGATGACCAGAGCCACCGCCAGCATCACGCCGAAGGTCACCAGATATTGGATATCGGTGACGGCAAAGGAAAAATAAGGCAGGACGAAAAAGAAATCGAACATCGCCACGCTCAAGACGGAGGCTGCGACCGATGGTCCGCGTCCCCACCCGATCGCGACCGCGACGACAGCGATCAGATACATCATGATCAAATTCGCTGTCGCGAAGTAGGGAAACATCAGCCAATCAACCGCCGTCGCAATCAACACCGCTGTCAAGGCGCAGGCATATCCTGAGGCATCGCTGGTACTTCGGAGAGCGCGGCGCACCAGTGGTTGCCCCTCGCCCGCCGCCCCCGTAATGACGTAGATATCGATCTCTCCGCTTTGATGGACGAGGTCCGAGACAACCGACCCGAACACCCATTCTTTCAAGGGAGATCTGAGCGGCTTTCCGACTATGATCTTTGTGGCATTCCGGCTCCGTGCATAGCTCAAAATCTCTTGGGCGACGTTCTCGCCGGTCAACGTGACCGTTTCGGCTCCCAGCTGTTCGGCCAGGCGCAGGGTATGTATGAGGCAATCCCGTTCCGTTTGTGGCAAGCCAAGATGCCGAGGAAGCTGCACATAGACCGCGATCCATTTGGCATGAAGGTCCGCCGCCATTTGGCGCGCAGCTCTGATCAAACGCGGACCCCGTGACTTCATGTTGACGCATACCATGATGGTTTCCGCCGCCGGCCAGGTCCGCACGACCGCATGGTCGCGTCGATAGATCTCCATCTGCTGGTCGACTCGCTCGGCCGTACGGCGCAAAGCGAGTTCTCGAAGCGCGATCAGATTGCCTTTAGAAAAGAAATTCTGAATCGCATGCTGGATTTGTTCTGGGACATACACCTTCCCGTCCTTGAGCCGCTGAAGCAGGTCGTCAGGCGGTAGATCGATCAGCTCTACGTCATCCGCCCGTTCAAGTACGGAATCCGGGACGGTCTCACGCACACGCACGCCGGTAATCTTCGCCACCACGTCGTTCAGGCTTTCCAAGTGCTGCACGTTCACGGTGGTATAGACCGTGATTCCGGCCTTGAGTAATTCCTGAATATCCTGCCACCGTTTGGTATGCCGCATCCCCGACGCGTTGCTGTGCGCAAGTTCGTCGATGAGGATGATGGTGGGGCGTCGCGCGAGAGCCGCGTCGAGGTCGAATGCCTGCAGCACGGTACCGCGATACTCGACCGCACGGCGCGGAATCACCTCCAGTCCATTCGCCAGAGCTTGGGTTTCCACACGACCATGCGTCTCCACGACACCGATGACGATATCCACCCCCTCGTGCCGCTGCTGGTGCGCGGCTTCCAACATCGCATAGGTTTTCCCTACGCCGGGATTGGCACCGAAAAAGATCTTCAGTTTCCCTTCCCTCCGACGGGCTTCTTCTGCTTGTACGCGCTTCAGCAAGGCATCGGGGTCTGATCGTTGGACATTCATCGCGGATCTCAGTTCAGGTCCACACCATCGACGACTGTGGGTCATACCAAAAAGCCGGGCAATCTGCCGCACGGGTCCGCAGGCGCCACAGGGATTTTACGCCATATTGATCGTCTATGCTGCTTCCTTGACGCGTCCTCATATTGTGAGGACTACGTGTTCTCAAGAGCAAATAAAAGACCCTCGATGGAACACGATCTCGGAACGCTGATTCCGGCGGGACCATGCCGTATTGGACCAATCCGACTCGCCATGTGGATTGTCGCGTCAATTCGGCCTGAACGTGAGGATCCTGCGACTCGACCCGGTAAGGCCGCTTCTCTCAATCCGTGGTCTTACTGACCATTCGGAAATGCGCTATGGCTTGCCGGTGTAAATGGGCGGGCGGCGCACATTGTTGTTCGGAGGCAGCCATTTCCACAATAGCCAGATTATGAAAGCCATCACCCAGAGTGTAGCCAGAAATAGAAGGAGTATTAGCACAAGGCACCTTCCCCTGGAATTTCAACGAGAGAAATTGGCCCAGCGGCGGCCAATGCATCGAGTGCGAGATTTAACTGCAATACATTGATTCTCCGTTCGCCGAATAATCCGAATTGGCGTTCTTCTGTGTGTTGGACGACCAGCCGGTGCACGCTGGCTTCACCTATCCCTCGCACGCGGGCTACGCGTTTTATTTGGTACAAGGCAGCAGCGGGGCTGATATGGGGATCCAGCCCGCTTGCCGAAGCGGTCACGAGATCAACCGGTATAGGCACGTCATTCGTCGGATCTGCGGCTCGTAATGCGGCGACTCTCGCGTTGACCGCTTCGACCAATGCGGGATTGGTCGGTCCAAGGTTCGACCCTCCCGAGGCAGCGGCGTTGTAAGGATACGGCGCAGTGGCCGACGGACGGCTCCAAAAATACTCCGGTTTGTCAAAATGCTGTCCAATCAACTTAGATCCGATCAGCTTGCCTTCGCGCACGATCAAGCTGCCGTTCGCCTGTTCTGGGAAAAACACTTGGGCCAGTCCGGTGACCGTCATCGGATAGATGAGTCCGGTCAAAATGGTCAGAATCAGCAACATGGTGAGAGCCGGTCTTATCTGGTCGTTCATCATGCCCTCACAGGCTCGAGCAGGTTTAGGTTTAGATCAGATCTGAAAAGTAGGGATCTTCGTCCCCCTCAGCCTTAGCCTCAACCTGTTTCATCATTCTCATACAAGGTGCAGTGCCACGAGAATCAAGTCGATAACCTTAATGCCGACAAATGGTACAGCCACACCGCCCAATCCATAGATAAGGAGATGCCGCCGGAGCAGCGACTCTGCTCCGATCGGCCGATACGTGATACCTCGGAGGGCGAGAGGAATCAGCGCGAGGATGATCAACGCGTTGAAGATGACCGCCGACAGGACCGCGCTCTGCGGTGTCGCCAGATGCATGACGTTCAATGTGCTGAGCACCGGATAGGTCGTGGCGAAAGCCGCGGGAATGATGGCAAAGTATTTGGCCACATCATTGGCGATACTGAAGGTGGTCAATGCACCCCGAGTCATGAGCAATTGTTTCCCGATCTCCACGATTTCGATGAGCTTTGTGGGATTGGAATCCAGATCGACCAGGTTGCCCGCCTCTTTTGCCGCCTGCGTCCCTGTGTTCATTGCAACGGCGACGTCAGCCTGCGCCAGGGCGGGCGCGTCGTTGGTTCCGTCTCCGGTCATGGCCACGAGGCGGCCTTCGGATTGAAGATCACGGATCAGTTTGAGCTTGGCTTCCGGAGTCGCTTGTGCAAGAAAATCATCCACCCCCGCTTCAGCCGCCACGGCAGCAGCGGTCTGCGGATTATCGCCGGTGATCATGACC
>CAZPNQ010000100.1:0-14222 GCA_964587955.1 uncultured Nitrospira sp. | reverse complement strand
CAACGAAACGACTTCAAGTCCACCTAACATAGGTTCTAGAGGTGTGCGATGAAACAGACAAGTGTCTTTTTTCTAGCAATGGTGACGATGCTGGTAGGCTTTCCCCTCGTGCTGGCTCTTATCATCACAAAAAGGGCATGGAAACGATGGAGTAATGTCCTAAAGCGAACCTTTATTGATGCTAAAAGAAGTCCGAGCAATCGACCCAGCACTGCAGTCGCGATAACAACGGAAGGGGAGCCCCATGGTTTCGTCTGAGCTCGTGTCCGTGCATATGTGGCAGGAGTCGGACCTCTTATTGATTGCGGTCGCCCTGACCTACCTCGGTGCGGCGTTATGGTTCTCATTCAAGAACTCGTGAGATCGCCGCACCCTACCTCTGCCGCTTGCTTGCCCCTCCTTTGGTGACATGACGGATCGACACCACTGCACTAGAGTGAGAGGAGAGGATGCGCAGGATGTGTCGACATCCGCTTGGAGGAACCTTATGAAACAGTTTACGGTTCGTAAAGAGCTCAGGACTCCCGTGCGTTGTCAATTCTACTGCTTTTCTGAAGGCGGTCTCATCAGTGGAGTTGTTCGGGATCTTTCACCAACAGGCTGGCGCGTGACTGTGGATCGGCCAGTGCACATCGCGTTCGAACAACATGTCTTTATTTCCATGCATGATGGACAGGACTGCCACACCCTCTGCATCGAATCCGCCATTGTGCGGTGGACGCATGGGCGCGAGGCCGGTTGGGAAATCACGGGAATAGATGAATTGACTCGCACGCGTTTGACCACCTTCCTGAAACAATGCGAGCAAGAGGACGTGGCGCTAAGGGTCAGGGAGGAGACGTATCCGGTGACCTGTGCTGCCCTGGTCTAATGAGGTTTGAGCAGAGCGAGATAGAGTTCATGACTTGGAACACCAAAAGTGATGCGACACAAATCTCGAAAGCCAAATTCTTCACGTAAACTCGGTTGGAAGCCACAAAAGGTGTACATCCCAAAACCAGCTCGAATCCCGTCCCCGACACCAGTTGTATCCCGTGGTTGAGCCACGAGGGCGAGATCATTCTCAAAACCCACATCGTTACACAACTCACAAAGAAATAGTTTTATCTCCCATTCGGGTATATGTATCGGCTTTCGAGAGTGCGGACATGGCAGTTCACGAGATCGGCCCACCTCACTCGGTTCTCCAGCACAGCGAGCCGGCAATCTTGGTAGCCTACGGAAGAGTGGCTGTTTCACCTACTTTCGAATGTGGCCCTAGATGGAAAGCGCGATATCCTTTCGCTAGCAAGTCATTACGCTCAGAGGGAGGATCGCCACATGATGAACAGCGAAGAATTACCAAACTCCTCAATAAACTCCGCGCAGAGTATGACCTCCCACCGAAGTTCGATAAGGGCTTGCTCATGACGCCGAGAGAGGCAACAGAGACCCAACCACTCATGAAGAAAAACTTATACAGTGAGGTTGGAAATAACCGGTGGGGATGGAATGCGCTACAAGGCGATGAACGGAAATTGTCTTAGAGTTTTTTCTCTTCGACGGTGACATCCCCAACCTTTGAGATCTGAATGCGCTTGCCGGGATTTTGCTGGATCTTGGGAATCACCTTCCGGTTCATGAATTGCTGTAACTCCTCCACAGACTGGCGATTGCCAAAAAACGATTCATTCACGATGAGGATCCAGGACTGCTTGTCGAGGCCATTCGTAAAGACAAACGTGGGTCTATCCTTAAACGCAAACGTTACGTCTGCAAATTGCGTTTTCAGACAATCCTGGATGGTCTGAACTTTAACGGGATCAATTCCACCATGTTCGGTGGTCATAGAGTCCTCTATGGCAAAACGCAGTCTTCTCCGTGAGAACTGTCCTCACTGTGTCAGGGACAGCCCTTTAACTTGTTTGACGTAGCCTAGTGATTCGGGACAGAATCCTATACTGGGAAAACTCACAGGGGTGCTCTCCCTTGCGACTGACACCACGGAATAATAGAGGGCTTCTCACGGACGGTCAGGGGAAGATGCGCCATGAGTGGTCAGAATAAGGGGCAATTATGATTGTAGATCATCTTGGAGACGAAGACGAAAGGGAAATAGTGACGCTCACGGGTGTCAACGGGGACGATGGTTCGCTTGCATTGGAGGACGGAAGGCGACTGATGGTTTTGCCCGCAGATATGCCCATGTCCGTGCTATGGTTACCCACCTCAACACTTGAAATCACGAAAACCAGCAGTAATGATTTCGATCTTCTCGTGAAACTACAAGATACTGAGCACGGCGTTCAGGCTCGATGGGTATAAAGTGCCACATCAACGGTTTGTGTCTGTTGCGACACTTCAGCACCTCACAGCGGCGGTTCGAGCGGCCCAGCCCAGTCGCAGGTCAATTCATTCAAAATAGTCGCATCGTCAAGATGGAATAACTCATTCGACCCTGGCATATAGACGATCAGAAAATCGCCTTCGATCACGATTTCCACTATCTGAGGAGCATCACCGTCTTTCCACAGCCAGTAGAATCCCGGCTTCTTCGGCTTGGTCGGCGTTCTGTTCATTCCATTCATTGAAACCCTCTTCTTATACTCGAACCGCTGAGCATCTATCACGCCACATCTTCCCGCGTTTCTTCCGGTAGAGCATTCATGTGCGCTCTGAGCTGGGGACTCGCGTGAAAGGTCACCACGCGGCGGGCCGAGATCGTCACGGCTTCGCCCGTTCGAGGATTCCGTCCTCGGCGAGCGTGCTTATTGCGAACGGTAAATTTCCCAAAACCGGCGATCACGATCGGTTCACCGGCCTGAAGAGTCGTCTTAAAGAGTTCCAGAATCCATTCCAGCAACCGGGCGGCTTCTTCCTTCGAGATTCCGGCTTGCTGATGGATGTGTGCGGCGATTTCGATCTTTTGCATGGTCTCTTATGAGTTTCGTCCACAACACGAAGTGATGACTTACTCAAGTCACACTATTGGAGGTTAGGATCGATACCCTGAGACTTTAACCAACTCCAATCCGACACTTGATCCATCTCATGCTTGGTTTCAGCGGCAATCTGGAGCAGGCGCCCCTCCGCCCGGAGCAGGTTCATGTGCTCAGCAACCGATTGCCGGAACCCAGGATCTTTCATTTCAAGCGCCTTAATCACTGCTTCACACTGCAGTTGGAGACGCGTGAGACACCACACTAGTGTGGCCTGCGAATCATTGTTCATGAACGTACCTTTCGCATCCTTCTCATCCCACCGACAACCCGCGAATCTGACCATCAATGATGAGCTGACCAAAGCCGATGCAATGGGCCGTGGCTTCCTCTTTGGTGGTGTATTGATCACTGGTGTAGAAATGCCGACTTTTCTCTCCGGTTTCAGTGGTCCACAGAATGAACAGATTCAGGGCCCACTGCCCGGTATTGAGGAGCTCATGAGGTGCGGCTTGAATCGTGAAGCCCTTGTACGTCATGACTGTGCCCCTTGTGTGGTTGACCTGAACTGATTGCTCCTTATGGCTTTATAACTTGTGTAACGGCCTTCTCCACGGTTCCGATGGCCTGGCCGATCATGCTGCCGACGGCTCGTCCGAGCTTCCCCGCTTTTCGAACGGCGGCACTAGGCTTTGCCTTCTTCGCCACTTTCTTAACTTTTCGGCTCGCTGCTGTTGCCGTGCGTGTTGCCTTGGTCTTGAGTTTGCGAGCCGTCGCTCCTGCCTTGCGCTTGAGACTTTTCCCTTTGGTGACCATCTTCTTCGCAGCCGTGGATACTTTCGTTCTTCGTTTCGTTGTCATGTGACCTCCGATTAAGGTTAGATATCGCTTCCTCCCGCCAAGAGCTCGCCGTATCCCTATGATTGTTAGAATCACTTCCCCTTCGGCAGCTGCCCCTGCTAGGTCCGCCAACTAGACAGATTCGACCTTACACCTTTCACAAAGTTTTTGAAGATACTGGCCAGGCTCACTCTTGCCGCAACCTCCTTCCGGTATGCTGTGAGCTTTCGCTCGTCAAAACTGGTTCCGAATAACAGAAAACCTTCAGAGGTTGAATGGTGAGCAATCGTTAACCGGCTCGGATGACTGTAATTGTGATAAAATTGCTGCAGCTGACGCAAAACACGGACTCCTTCGGCATTCAGTCGAAGCTTCTTGTAGTGACGAAGAGCATCTTTTATCGCACGATTGGTTGAATACTTTCCTTCAATAAAATGGTCCAAGACACCCAGCTGGTTCGCCGAGGTCAACGAGGCCAGAGCTAAAGTTTCTATAGCTTGTCTCTGAAGGTTGCCCGCTGGAATTATGTAGCCCGAGAGAAACAACTTCATCGAGGCGACATGAAGGGATAACGCGCAATACACTATCGCTGATACGTAGCCTTTTCTAACATCGCCTGCCAGTTGCCCATCGAGTTCACGCCATTCAAGAAAGGCATGGGACATGGCCTGAGTAAACTCCACTATCTGGTCATTAAAAGAATTAAGATATTTGGTCCGAACGTCAACATTGTCTGTAGTGATATCTTCCGTAATCTTTTTGAAAAACTCCTCGAAAGTTACCATTGCGGTAGACTAAGAAGCACTGGCGGTAAGCACCATTATTCTTTAATCCGTCGTCCCATCTTTTCCACGACTTGCGCCTTCCTCGATCTCATTTCCCTTTTCCCTTATCACGGTACTTTTTCACTAGATCACGGAGACCCTCTTCGACTAGCTCATTAAGCTGCTTATCTTCATCAACAGAGATATGCGCCACTTCGCGCATTAATTGAGGGTCAAGTCGAAGACCATATTGTCTTCTAAGCTTGGTGGCGGGTGGTCGAGCCATGCGGGCGGGACTCTAGCAGATACCTCTAGGCCTATCAATCGATACCAATTGACACCAGTTAGGTGTTTATGGTACCACAGTACCATAAATGGAGGTTCATATGATGCAGCGACTCAATATTCAGCTTCCCGTAGCTCTCAAAGCCAAGCTTGACGCGTTGAAGGCTCAAGGCACATCAGCCGCCGGGCTCATCCGGCATTTGTTGGAGCAGTATTTCAAAGGCAAGAAGGCCGCGTAATTCACCATCAACCAGGAGGGAATGAGATGGCAAAGAAAGCCTTAGCTATTGTGGCGAAGGAGACATCGAAACAGGAAACAGGCGAGGAGAACCACAGAATCTGGCGCGAGCGAGCACTTACTGAGGATGAATTGTTTCACGGCACCGATGGAGCAGGGCGGACGGGCTGGTTTCTACGCCTGACCCTGCCCGGCCTGTACCCTCGGCGGATTGGGCCTTATGCGAGCCAAGAAGATGCCAGTGACGTGCATGAAGCGGTGCTGCGCGAATTCGAGTTGGATACGATGATTGACATCCTCAACGATCTGGAGGCCGGGCAGGCCTGTGTCACGGAGGGAGTACCTCGCCTCACCGCAACTGTCCATGGGGTTGAGTCTTCGCGATGAACACGAAGCAGTTTCGCCAGCCAGCTAATGGCCATTCACGGACTGCTAGGGTGGGCGGACAGATCAGGGGAGGGCGAGGCTTACGCTTGCAGTCGAAGCTAGGTCGATCGATCAGCTTGGATCGGCTGGAAGCTTTGCTTGCTCAGGCACGTAAGCCCAGCATCAGTAGACAGGCTCAATAACCATTCACACGTTGAAAGGGAGGGTGCGGCATGAGAACCACTGTGGCCAGTCATCCATTGAAGGATATTGGTGAGGAAAAGATCCTGCTCCAGATCCGGGTCCTGCGCCAGGACAAGAAGGGCACCATGCACGATGTGACGCAGGTTGAGGAGAGAAACGGATATGGCCTGAAGGATCTTCAAGACAGAAGCGCACAGGCACATTCGGGTCTGATCCGTACGAGAGAGCTCTTACAACTGCTCGCCTTCGCGGCAGAGCATCAGGAGCAGGTGGATGCTGCGCTGGTCCGTCGGGTCCTCGTGGAAGTCGAGACCGAGCTGTCTATCGTTGGCGAGCTTGGGAGCTATGTGCGCTATACCGAAGAACTCTTCGAGGACGCGATGGCCTTGCCTTGGATCAGTGGCATTAAGAAACGGTATGCGGATCGTCTACGGCTCCAGGCCGTCTACTGAGTACAGTACAGGTCAGAGGTCATAATGGAACGAAGATTACAGAGCCGATCACCATTCCAATTCTGAGAGGCGGATGCGAGATGAAGTTTACCCTTGCCGAGACTGACCATGCATCCAATTGTAGATATCACGGCGAACGAAGCGCCAGTGCTTGCCGATTCTAGAGCCTGGCAGTTCACCGGCTCTGGCAAGCTTATAGACGGTGGACGGTGGGACCCGAAGGAATTGTGCCACTTCGATGACAGTGAGAATGTCCTCTTCCCGTGCGTTGGTCTCCTCAGCCTGAATTGCTGTGGCTGTTGATGTTTCATGATTCATGATGAAGGGGTATCGGCGTGTCGGTTTCAAAGCTTGAGTGCATGAATGGGATCTTTTCACGCGAAGGATGCCTCGGGCATCTCATGATCGTATCGTCCCTGAAAGGCAGCTCATCATGACCCTTGGCGAATTCCTCATCATCTACGAACGCAATCATGTGGCGTTCCTCAAGAACAGCCTGGGCACCAGCCGTCGGCTTCAGAAGTATGTCGGACGGCTGGGCCAGTTCGAGTTAGCGGACCTGAAGCGGATGGACGTGATTGAATGGTTTCATGCGATCGCCATGACCAATGGCCCGTACGGCGCCAATCTGGCCTTACAACAGCTCCATGCGGTCTACGTGAAAGCCAGCGACTGGGAGATCTATGAGGGCAAGAATCCGGCAGATCGGATCAAGAAGTTCCCGAAACGGTCCCGTGAGCGATTTATCCAATCCGGTGAGATGCCGTACCTGCTCGCGTCCATCGGTGAGGCCAACGTGCGGGACCAAGGATATTTTTACACAGTGCTCCTCACGGGGTGCCGGCGGGATGAAGCTCGCCTCATGCAATGGAGCCACGTGGACCTTGAGGGGGAACTGTGGCACAAGCCCACCACCAAAACCGGTGCGCCTCACACGGTCCCCCTTCCTGCGAGACTGCTGGATATCCTACGGCGATTCCCGCGTCTCAACGAGTACGTCTTTCCATCACAGCCCAATAACAAGAATCAGCATCAATCCAAACAATGGGCGGTGTGCAGCGTCGAACATGCGTGGCGGAAAATTAGAGCGAGAGTCGGTTTGAACGATGTCAGGATTCACGACTTGAGACGGACGACGGCCTCATGGTTGTCGATCGCAAACACGAACCTTCCGATTATCCAGAAGGTCCTGAACCATTCGTCCATGACATCAACTCAGGTGTATTCACGGTTGTCAATTGAGCCGGTGCGTCAGGCTCTGGACCAACAAGCGGAACGGATCTTAGGCACGGTCGCGCCGTCGCCGCCATTGGCGCTAGGGGTGGAACAGATCGAACAGGCGTGCGACTGGCCTGGGTGATCAGTTGGGTTTGGGCAAGATGGGGGCGATCTTCGCGAGGATCGCGACACAATAGTATTCGATCATCGCGGCCTCATCAGGGGTAAGTGGACGATTCATAGCAATGGCGGAAAGAATGTGTTCACAGGCTGAGGAGAACGTGGAGACTTCCTTGGCCAACTGCATCAGGTCACATCCTTTCTCCGGTCTGAGATGACGCCACTCTGCCTGATTTGGTCGCATCCTTCCTATAGGGCTTTGGAGGTAAAGGCGATCTCAAGACCCTGAGGAAACGATCTAAAATCAAGGAGGGTGTTGAACGGTGAGCAAACGCAGACATCAAGGCAGGGCGGGTGGTCGGGGTAGGAGCGAATATCATGGCGGTTGATTGGGTATTGCAGCTCAGGCGGATCGGTTCTGCAGTCTGATGATCTCCTCAGGGAAGGATTGCAGCCAGGAAAAGAGCCGATGCCATTGGAGTAATGCCGTATCCTTATATTGGTTTGTTGTGTTCCTGTGTGGTATTTCCATGCCATCTCATAGACATTTTCCACTTTAGAATGGAGAAAGCTATGTGGCTCTTCAGCTTAGTGATGGGCATTGCCCTGTTGGGCGGGTGTGTATCGGAGAAACGAGCCAAACAAGCGGCTTACTTTGCTAAAGAATGTGAGAAGGAGGGCTATTTAATCGGAACAGCAGAACACGATGGGTGTGTGTCAGTCATGCAAGATCGCCTGAGAGGTCCCATTCCTGGGGCCGCAGGGACAATGCAGAACCCAGCGGGGAGCGCCACTACCACGTGCCATACGACTAGCTCTGGTCGCTCGACAATCTGCTATTAGACCATAAGCAGCAACGGCTCGCCTTATAACCGAGTCGGCCCGCGTTTCCTGGCGCGGGTGCTGCCTCCCTCACACCAGGACCCCGACAGGAGGGGACAATGTCTCTAGATAACAAGTCTACCGCTTTCCCTAGAAACGCCTCGTCTGAACAACCGTCAAGTCCGAAAGAAGCGCGAGAATGGCTATTGAGGATTGCCGACCATTTAGAAACGTTTCCGAACGCTGGTCCGTCATTTAGATTTGTCGCAGGCGCAATCAAGAAATACCTTCAGAATCCAGGTGCAAATCGTCTTCAGCAAGAATTAGGACTTGTCATGAAGCAATCGCCAAAAGAGGGGCGGCCATCAGTTTCACCTGAGACGGTGAGTACCGTTACCGAGATGCTCGTGCAGGGTAAAACGGTGGCGGAGATTTCACGGCAGGTGAAAGCTTCTAAAAGCACGATTGATCGTATTCGTGCGGATTACAATGCCCTGACATGGAAGACCGCTTTAAAGAAAGTTGAGGTGGGCGAGATGTTACCTGCAATCGAAGCCAGCGAGGCCGAGGAGCGTGCATTGAAAGTCTCTCAAGAACGCCGTACTGCTATATTTGAGGGCATCGCCAGGGCGATTCCTTTGAAATCCCTCCTCCCAGATTAACCTTCCTCACCTGATCGTTTCACTGACTCAAAACTCAGAGAATTTCAGCCTTATTTAGGCAACGCCGAAGTTCCTCTATCCAGAGACTGTAGAACTCACAGGTACGCGCTGCGCAATTTAGCATGGCGCAGAACCTGAGGGGGATTCCACATGGATGCTACGCTTGTTGATGCCGCGACAGTGGCGCAGAAGCTCGGTCAAGCCAAGTCGAGCATTTATCGCATGGCACAGGCAGGTCTTATTCCATCGTATGCAGCTGGTCCACGGTTAAGGGGGCGCCGTTTCGATGTGCTGGAGGTTCGTGAAGCGCTGAAGGCTCTCGCGCAGAAAGCGGTGCCGCGATGAAGCGTACACGACATGTTCCCCGCTTAGTTGACGCGAAATTCTCTGAACGATTCGCTGCGACACTTCCTCAGTTCCTCGTCCTGCTGGAAGGGGAGTGGACGGCTAAGCGAGGTAGCATGAATGTGCTTGCTGAGGACGCGTTTCGGCAAGCCCACAAAGGTCTAGGGCGACTGAACGAAATGCTCGATCAGGAATGAGGACGCGCCGGTGATGGTACTAGCTCAGGAACACCTCACAGATCTACGCAAATCTGGATTACACGATTCGACCATCGAGACCTGCGGATATGAAGCGGTCCGCCCGCATGACATTAAGCTTCAGGGCGTGGAATCAGCCTATCGATTGAAGTACTACGATCTCGATGGAAAACCGAACTGTGTTGAGCGTTGGAAGCTGTTCCCTGCCATCTCAGATCAGAACGGCACACAAAAGTACCACCAAGCGCCAAACACCACTCCAGCGCTCTATATGCCCCCGCTCTTTTCGTGGAAGGTGGTCGCAAGCGATGCGCGTATCCCAGTCGTTGTGACCGAGGGTGAGAAGAAAGCGGCGTCGGGTTGTCAGGTTGGGCTCCATGTCCTCGGGGTGGCAGGCGTGTGGAATTGGCGGCAGAAGCTTGAGACGGGAGAGCGACTAGTCATTCCCTCGCTCGATCAGTTTGCGTGGAAAGGTCGTTCAGTCGAGATCGTGCCCGACTCTGACGCGTGGCAGTCCAATAAAGTCTTGAACGTCCTCGGTGGATTTTACGCCCTCGCTCAGGAACTGATCTCTCGCGGCGCCATGGTGACCCTCGTTCAACTTCCTGAGGCACGGGGCATGAAAGTCGGCCTGGATGATTGGCTGCTTCAAACTGGTTCGCTGTGGGAAACAGACTGGCTCAAGTTAGAACGAGTCAGCTTGGACGATCCGAGACTCGTGAAGGTGGCCGCGTGGTGGCAGAAGTGGCGGGAGAAGCAGGTTACTCACATTGCCATTCGGCAACACGAACTTGAGGATTTAGCTATCGAGGAAAACGCGGGTCTTTATACCGTCCGTGTGCCACAACATGCGGTCAATCTTGTCTTTGATCGATTGCAGGATCAACGGGGCGGGGTGGGGGCGGAACTCACCATTACGCTCGGAAGCACGGAACTTCTCGGTGGAGTGGATCTCGGACTGAAGAGTGACACCGGGCAGACCAAGCTCTCCAATAGCTTGAACAAATTTACGACTTCGATTCCCTGGAAACAGATTCTGCAGCGAGCCTGTTCGCTTGTCTTGCGCCGGTATCGGACAGGTCCCCCGACAGTCCTCCTGACCGCTGAGACTCCAGTGGAACCACTGACCTATGTCCTCAACCCCATCGCGTTCAAAAAGAAAACGACCATTCTCTATGGTGATGGAGGACTAGGGAAAAGTTCGCTGGCCCTGTTTCTCGGGATGTGCGTGTCGGCGGACCAATCCTTGGTGGGATTTCGTGCACTCAAAGGCCGGGTGTTGTACCTGGATTATGAAGATGACGCCGATGTCCATGCACGCCGTCTTCAAGCCATCCTCCGTGGACATCCCGAACTCGCTGGCGTGGCGATTCACTACCAGCGCTGCACGGAGCCGTTAAGCCGCCTGACCTATGGATTGGTTCGACAGATCCAAAGTGCCGGAATCACGTTTGTCATCCTCGATAGCATTATGGCGGCGACGGGTGGGGATAGTTCGGCTGAGGCAGCCACGAAGCTTTTTGCCGCACTCCGCCAACTCGACACCACCACGCTTGCTCTGGGCCATGTCCCAAAGACCGTGGCCGAGGGGCAGGACCATCAGACCGTCTATGGATCGGTCTTTCATCAGAACTTTGCCCGGTCGGTGTTCGAGCTCCAGAAACGGCAAGAAGTTGGTGAGGATGGCGCCGTGTTGGCCCTCATTCACCGAAAGTCCAATCTCAGCCGATTGCACCATCCCATCGGGCTTCGCATGTCCCAGAATGCGGACAGTACCGAACTCCGCTACGAGCCCTGCGATTTGAATCACGTCGTTGAAATGGCGAAGGCGCTCCCGGCAGCGGCGCAAATCAGAAATCTCTTGGACGATGGACAACCCCGGGTGGCGAAACAGATTGCCGAGGAGACCAGCCTCAAGCTGGCCACGGTCAAATCAACCCTGTCACGCCATCAAGGGTATAAATGGCAGATGATCGGAGGCGCAGGACAGGACACGTTATGGACCGTCTTGAACCCTCGATTGGAGGCAAAATGAAAGTTGCAACTCAAAGTTGCAGCCTTTTCAAAGTTGCAAAAGTTGCAGATGTTGTAACTAGGGTTAAGTGGGCGGAAATACATGTGAATCCGTGCAACTTTAAAGTTGCAAGCCGAAAGTTGTTGCAGTCCCCCCCTTTATAAGGGGGGACGTTGCAACTTTCCAAATGGAGAAAGAGAAGAGATGAGAATTCAGACCCAACCACGCTTCAGCCAGACTCACAGTCCAGAGAGATTCCTTCCCGCCTTGAAAGGCTATCAAGTTTTTCAAGAGATCGCTGTGCGGTGCGCCCTATGAACACCCACGGAGGACAGCGTGAGGGCGCAGGCCGTCCAGAGGGGGCACTGAATAAAATCACGAGGCCCGTGAAGGAGCTGGCGGCAGAGCACGGCCCTGACTCGATTAAGAAGCTGATTCATCTGCGAGACCATGCGGACAGTGAGCAAGTCCAATTTGCCGCCACAAAGGAACTGCTGGATCGCGCATACGGCAGGCCGCATCAAGAGATCGCCATTGAGGATAAAACGATAACCACTGTTATCGACCGCACAGGCCTGCCAGATCCGCCGGTAACGATCGAGCATCAACCGGATAGTACCGATGAACCTTTAACCAAGGGGTCATTATGAGCGACAGCGACATTGAGGAATTTACCAGTTGGTTTCTCGAGAAGATGCCACCGATTTGGAACGTACCCTTTGGGGAATGTGTCTGGAAGATCGAGGATGTCACGTCCGTGCTGCTGTATCGAAAGCCGCCCCATCAAGTGCAGCTCTTTGTCGTGCCGCCCCACTACATCATCCCGGAGCATACGCACCCGAACGTGGATAGTATGGAAGTCTATATTGGCGGAGACGGGAAGTTTTCGCTTCATGGCCGATGGGTCATGTCCGATGAGTCGCTCACCGTTCCCTCGCAGTACGGCACCTGGCAGCACCGAGGGGGGAGAATTCGAGTGAAGCCGAACGAGCTCCACGGGGCGAAGTATGGGCCACTTGGAGGCGTCTTCATGTCGTCGCAGTATTGGCTGAACGGCGTAGAGCCGCATTGTGTGAGTGCCGACTATAGCGGGGGCGTCATGGGGCCGCATCATCTGGCATTCGTGAAATGCGGTGAGCCGGTCTTAATGGAGCAGAAAGTCGCGGCCTCCTTGGAGACAGAAGCGGCAGAGCCTTCGCACATCTAGTCATCATGCCAACAGAACCTTCATCCATGACCCGCCGTCTCCTGGGCATCAACGAAGTGGCGGTCTATACCGGCCTCTCCGTCCATACCCTCTACACGATGGTCTCACAACGGCGGATTCCCTATGTGAAACTGGGACGGCTGACCAAGTTTGATCGTCTGGAGCTCGACCGTTGGATTGCTTCGAAGTCTGTGAAGGTCCTCCGAACAGTCCCGGGTACTACCCCCTTGACGAATGGGAGCTAAAAGGCCCATGAAGCAGCTGCAGGCATGGGAGGTATGTGCTGTATCACCTTATAGGTGTGGCCAGGATGCCACAGAAGGGGAGGGAGTCCATGGGGCTGACTAAACGGAAGGACAGTTACTACGTGGAGTTTTACGTGCTCGATGACGGCAAAACGCTTTCGCTAGGGAGGGGCTCTGAGGGTGCGAAGTTAAAGCGTTGGAAGGTGGGCTGTACGAGTAAGGCGATCGCGAAACAACAGGAGGCGGTCATTCGGACCCAGCTCATGTCCAAGACCATGCTGAGCGAGCGTGTCCAGCACACCATTCGAACGTTTGCCCAATGGGCTGACGAGTACATCCACATCGAAGAGGTGAAGCGGTTACGGTCGTATCGAGAGCGATGCCAGCGGATCTCAACCATGCTGGTGCCGTTCTTTGGGAGCAAACTGCTTGGAGATCTGACCGTCCAGGACGTGGAACGGTTTCGGCATGAGCGTGGAAGAGACCGTAAGCTCGCGACGGTCAACGGCGATCATCAGATTCTCCGACACATGCTCAAGCATGCCATGCGGCGTGATCTTGTGATGCGGAATGTAGCCTCTCTCGTGGTCGAACCGAAGCCCGACAATGCGAGAGACCGGGTTCTAGAGCCAGAAGAGTGGACGCGACTCTATCATGGTGCTCCTGAATGGTTTAGGCCGGTGCTATTAACGGGATATCATACCGGGATGCGCTTAGAGGAGATTCTGACCCTGGAATGGGATCGAGTGGATATCGAGAAGAACCGTCTCTTCCTCCCGAAACACCTGACCAAGACCAATCGAGAGCGGTTTGTGCCACTGACGCCAACGTTACGGCGTGAGTTACAGCGACTTCGCACTCAGGAGGGTGTGATCCGTATTCAAGGATTTGTCTTCCAGAAGCATGGAAAGAAGATCGGGCATACCTACCGGGAGGTTCAACGAATATGCCGCGAGCAGAAGATTCATAATTTTGTCTTTCATGACCTTCGGCATTGTGCGGCCACGAATCTGGCTGATGCAGGCGTTGATGCCGAGACGATTATGGCGATTACCGGTCACCGTTCGGTGGCGATGTACTTGCGATATCGGAGCGTGAGACCAGAACGGCTGGATGCTGCCATGAACCGCCTTGATGTAGCGGTTAACACTGTAATAACACCTGCCTCGACTGCGACAGTCTAAGTCCTCAGAAAATTAGGGAAGTGCGGGAAGTGGTGCCGAGGGACAGAATCGAACTGTCGACACCAGCCTTTTCAGGACGTGGTTGTTTCTTGTAATGAACTGAAACTGTTGGTCCGTTTCAATCGTAGTGAGCGTGGACAA
>CAZPNQ010000099.1:0-14233 GCA_964587955.1 uncultured Nitrospira sp. | reverse complement strand
ACCCAACTTTGGGGGACGCATCCAACGAGAAAACTGGGTGCGCAGCGCCACGGTCGAACACTACAAGAAGTATAAGCAGTGGCTCGGCGACGATCAGTCTCCAAGTACAACGCCGGATATATCTTAGCTTTGTTCTTCATTGAGAAAGCCGTTGGAGGCTGAGCTTCCAATCGTAGGTGCTGCGTTAGTCATCGACGAATTGAAACGCCGTGGGAAAAGGACGTTGGCGAAAACGAAAAGGGATTGCAAAGGTTCGACTCTCAGATGGCTCTGTGCATCGGGCCGAAATTCACTGGTATGAGGCAACAGGAATAGGTCGGAAAGAACACAAGATTAAACGACTACTCTGAGGTCATAATTATGCCAAAGATCAAACGTGCTGCTTCTCGGTTAGTGATTTGTGTCGAGAATAAGGGCTATACGGTGTCACTTGAAAAGCGAAAAATTTATGTTGCCCTTCCCGATGCAGTAGCGTTCACGCATGGGCAGGTCCGTGTCGTGGATGAGACGGGAGAAGACTACCTATATCCGAAAAGTCTCTTTTTGCCTATCACCCTTCCGGCATCACTCCGCAAGGCGATCATGAAAGCCGCCTAAGGAAGAGAGCCGCCTCCGAATACCGACGGCGTTCTCTCAGGTCCCGCCGCGGCCAAGTATTCACGGATGACGTCCTGAATATTTTGAATGGTTTCTTGCTCGGTTGCACCTTGGGACCAACGTCCGGAGAAGCTAGGACAGAAGGCATTCGATCATTGAAAGTCTAGGCAAGAATTCTTCTTAGCCGCTGATCTGCGACAAAGTAACAAAGGTGATTAGTCTTCAACTAATGGGCAAGACCGAAGAAATTCACGAATTTGGGAAAGCGGGTCTATCGAGTACTTGTCCTTCCCGCCAGCAATTGCCGTTCAATCGAGATTCAGGCGATTATCGCCTGATCTTATTAGCGGACCTCAGGCTCAGGACACTAGCACGACAGGACACATTTACGTGGACAGTTGAATCATTCATGTTAGTATCGTACTAAATATTACCTAGAGTTTATTTAAACAATGCCCATCAGCCCTGTTTTAGGTCCATGTCATTAGATTCTTGGAGGTGGAGACGCTGTTAAGGAAAGCTGTCAATCTAAACTACTTTTTGGGACTAGTAGTGATGATTTCTACAATAGCTATCATATGGATTGACCCGCTCATCCTTCGGATTTTTCAGTCTGACAGGACTACGGAAGCCTTACACCGCAACTTGTTGAGCTCTGCGACAATCACAATCGTAACGATTCTGGTTGCAGTGATTAGCTGGCGACGAGGTGGTATTGCTCCTATCCCTACTTCCACTACATCAATGGCATTATTCGCGATCGGCGTATATGTCATCGGAATTGGTAACATCGCCGTAATAGTAGCGTCGCTAGTAGCTGCCATTCAACATTTGTCACTTCCAACAGCATGGGCAATGATTTTTGCATGGATGTTTGGCGCTGTAATAGGTAGCTTCGGAATAATTCTTATTGAAATCTCTCGTCTGACGAACAGAGTCTAGGATTGATTCGCATAGACCTCGAGATCTCGCTTTAAAAAACAGAAGATAAAAGAACAGACTATCTATTTGAAGATTTTTTTAAGTCGCTCACCTGGACGCAGGATCGTACTCAGATCGGAAGTCTACATGAGCTGAGCTTGCTACTCGGTTAATATTCAGGATGGATAATTATTCACACCGTTGACTTTTCCATGGCGAATCCAGGTACATAAACATCGGATTGAAATTGTCTTGTCTTCCCCGTCCACGCTGTTTGACTCACCGAAAATCCTTGTGTTAGCGTAGGCTTAAAGCAAGTTCCGCGTATTCCTGGAACAGGAGTCTTTATGAAATTTGTATGCCTCAACTGCGAAACCTACATGAGCCTCGAGAAGGTCGAGAAACCGGAAGAAGGATCGCTCGGCGTCTTCTTTGCCTGCCCCTCGTGTAGCGCGAAGTTCTCGATGGTGACGAATGCCGGCGAAACAAACATGATGAATGCGCTGGGCCTGAAACTGGCCCCGCGTGCTGAAACTGCGGCTTCCATGGAGGGGTTGCGTGCTCTAGCGGGAAACGGTCAAACCGCGCCTGCTGTGCATAAACAAGCGGTAACTGCGCCAGCTGTTTCCACAGCCGCTGCGTCGCCCGCAAAGGCTCCTGAAAAGACGAGCGGCTGTCCATTCTCCGCGATGGTCGCTGAGATGGGGCTGACTGCCAGCGGCAAGCCAGAAAACGGTACGAGCTCAGGTTCTTCCGAGTTTACCTGGACTGCCGATGCCAAGGAGAAGCTCGATCGCATTCCTGCTTTCGTAAAACCAATGGTCCAAGGAAGCGTTGAGACCTACGCGCGCAAGCAGGGGTTTAAGACCATCACGTTGCAAGTGATGGACGATTCGAAGAATGATTCGCCCGACGGGATGACGTGGTCACGTGAGGCTGAACAACGGCTTGAGAATATTCCAGATTTCATCCGCCCCATGGCTCGCAAAGAGGTTGAACGTCTGGCCAAGGAACGCGGAGTGTCGACCATCACCGCGCAGGTGATGGACGAGGCCAAAGACAAGTTCATGAAGTTCATGTAGTTGAGAGCTACCTGAATTAGGTGTCGTGAAGGCTCATCCGGCCTCCCGGATGGGCCTTCGGATTGTTTGCACTCATTCGGTCGGTTTGTCGCATGAAGCGGTGGGCTTCCCTGCTGTCGGTGCTGGTGCTCATGAGTGCGTTGTCACTCTTGGGCGCAGATGTGCACGCCCAACCATCCTCAGAGCATCATCAAGTTTCCGTCACGCCTGGTACAACGAACAATCCGCACGGCGAACATGCCGATGGAGGATGGGAAGGATCCACGCAAGGGGTCGCTTACTCAGAGTTCAATCATCGTTTTGCCGGGTTGTTCGTCCTGCTGTTTGGCCTTGCCGAGTTAGGGCAGGCGTTGCGGTACCGGTTGCCTTTCTGGACCCGTCTTGTGCTTCCAAGCGCGCTCGGTATCATCGGGATCTATCTACTGATCTGGAGCGACCATGAAGCGTGGCCGATCGGTTCGCTCGGGTTTACCCAAACCTTCTTCGGACACGATCAGGAAATCATTCAGCATAAGTTCTATGGCGTATTCGGCACCACTGCCTCGGCGAGTGAGACGCTTCGCCGAGTCGGTTGGGCTCATCATCCGGCGTGGGCGGCTCCGTTGGTGGTTCTCTGTCTGGTCGGTGCATCGCTGCTTTTTGTCCACGCACATGGGAATCACACGGCGAGTTACACAATTGAGCTGCACCATGCCCTGCTCGGAAGTCTCGGTGTGGGCGCAGCCATATCGAATGCGATGGTCTCTTGGGCTTCTGGCGTCTCGAGTCATCTCGTGAAAAGGTGGGAAGTCGCTTGGTCGGGATTCGCGATCCTAATAGGGATTCAGCTTCTCCTGTACTTTGAATAAATAAAGAGCAGCGAACCCTCGAATGCAGTTTGACACCTTTCTGAAGCCTGTGCTACGTCTAGCCTCTCATCGTCAGAGCCGCTTTTTTCCAGGTCTCTAACCAGCTCACAGCGTTCGAGCTGGGGTAGAGGAGGATCACATGGGTGGACATAGTCACTGGGCCACAATCAAACGGCACAAAGGTGCCCAGGACGCGAAGCGCGGTAAGATCTTCACACGAATCATCCGGGAGCTCACCATTGCGGCTCGGTCCGGAGGGGACCCGGACGGTAATCCTCGGTTGCGTCTGGCGATCGCCAAGGCCAAGGAAGCCAATATGCCTGGCGACACCATGAAGAAAGCCGTCCAGCGAGGGACGGGGGAACTGCCTGGGGTGAACTACGAGGAGTTTCCTTTGGAAGGCTATGGTCCCGGAGGGACTGCCCTTCTTCTGGAAATTACGAGCGACAACCGAAACCGGACAGTCGCAGAAATCCGCAGTCTGCTTACCAAGAATCACGGCAATATGTCGGAGGCAGGCGCTGTCGCCTGGCAGTTTCATAAGAAGGGGCTCATCACGATTGAGAAGGGGAAAGTCGAGGAAGATACCCTTCTTTCGTTGGCACTCGACGCCGGAGCAGAAGACGTGAAGGTGGGTGAGAAGAGTTATGAGGTGGTTATCAGTCCTCAAGATTTTGAGGCCGTGAAGAAGGCGTTGGTGGATGCCAAAATCGATACGACCTTGGCCGAAATTACCTTCATCCCGCAGAATACGATCCGTCTTGACGAAAAAGCCGCTGAACAGATGCTCAAGCTGATGGAAATTTTGGACGAGCACGATGATGTCCAGAAGGTCCACGCAAATTTCGATATCCCGGACGAAGTCATGGAGAAAGTGGCCGCGACAGCAGCAGGATAACGACGTCGGCCCACCACTATCCCAATGTCACGCGGATAATCAGACGAGATGATCGCCTTTCTCACGGGGCGGTTGGCATTCAAAGCACCCACCCTTCTCACACTCGATGTGCAAGGGGTCGGGTACGAAGTTCATATTCCACTCAGCACCTATTATGCCCTGCCGAATCTCGACGAAGTTGCCGCGCTGAATATTCATACGCATCTCCGTGAAGACGCCATCCAGCTTTTCGGCTTTCTCTCGCAAAGCGAAAAGGAATCGTTTTTACTGTTGACCAGTGTGTCGGGAATCGGCCCGAAGCTTGCCCTCAGCGTGCTGTCGAACCTGTCGGTCACGGATCTGGTTCAAGCGATCCAGTCTGAGGATGTCGAAAAGCTTGCTACCGTTCCCGGAATCGGAAAGAAATCGGCAGGGCGTCTCGCGCTTGAACTGAAGGACAAAGTCGGTAAAATTCACGGCGCACACCCTCGAGCCACTGCCGCTGATACGCCTGAGCTCGAGGGGCCTTACGAGGATGCGCTTTCCGCTCTGGTAAACTTGGGTTATCGCGCTCAAGATGCCAAGGAAGCCTTGAAGCGGGTGATGAAGGCTGCGACAGGATCGTTGGCGCTGAAAGAGCTTATTCGTAAAGGACTCCAAGAGCTTGCAAGGGGGTGAGCCTATGCCTCTCCGCGTGAAGAATATCGGCAAGATGCTTATGTACAGCGGCGCTATTGGAGCAGTACTTGTGTGTCTATTTCCCTCTCTGAGTACCGCCCAGGAGGCCACGGAGCCGAAAAGCATCAGAATGACCTGCGGAACGTGTCCGGAAGGCTATGCAACGACTGGCGTGACCCAATCCCAGGAAATCTGCAAAGACGGTGACCCGACTCTCGTGCAATGTGCATCACTCGGGGCCAACATGCTGGGCGTGTGTGGGTCTTGCCCGGATGGCTATGCCGAAATCGGAAGTTCTTCAGTTCCGGCTCGGTGCGGGAGCAAGGACGGTGGTAGGCTGACGCAATGCCAGTTGAAGAAAATGGAGCAGAATTTCCCAGACTCGACCCAGGGATATAAACGATGTCCTCCTGATTGCGGCAGTACGGCTCAGCCTGGTCAAGGGATGCTGCCGCCGCCTCCGAAGTACCAGCAAATCCCTGAGAGTAAGTAGACGATGGGTGTCTCACCATGAACGAACGGTTTGTGACCAGTCGCGCCACGGATGAAGATCAAGGTCAGGAGAACGTTCTTCGACCGCAGACGCTCGATGAGTACGTCGGCCAAGAGAAAATGAAAGCGTCGCTTCGAATTTGTATGGAAGCGGCCAAACAGCGGGGAGAGGCGCTCGACCATGCCATCTTCTATGGACCTCCCGGCCTTGGTAAGACGACTATCGCGCATATCATTGCCAGGGAGATGGGTGGGGCATTGCGGTCGACATCGGGGCTGGTCCTCACCCATGCGGGAGATTTGGCGGCGATTTTGACCAATCTTCAGGAACATGACGTGCTTTTTATCGATGAAATCCACCGCCTGCCGGCCTCTGTTGAAGAAGCGTTGTATCCAGCTATGGAGGATTTTCAGCTGGATTTGGTGATCGGACAGGGACCTGCCACCAAAACCGTCAAACTTGATCTGCCGCGATTCACGCTCGTGGGGGCCACAACCAGGGCCGGTTCTCTGACGTCCCCGTTGCGTGATCGGTTTGGATTAGTCTATCGGCTGGAGTTTTATGGACCATCCGAACTGGAGGCGATTGTGACTCGATCGGCCGGAGTCTTAGGTATCGGAATTGATCGAGGGGGTGCCGCGGAAATCTCGCACCGAGCGCGTGGAACACCGCGGATAGTCAATCGGCTGATTAAGCGAATCAGAGACTATGCCCAAATCAAGGCTGATGGGCATATTACCGAACAGGTGGCCAAGGAGGGGTTGGCCTGGGTAGGAATCGACGAGGCGGGCTTCGACGATATGGACCGAAAAATCCTGATCACCATCATCGAGAAATTCAATGGAGGACCTGTCGGCGTAGAATCTCTGGCAGCAGCGGTTCAGGAGGATAAAGGCACGATTGAAGACGTCTATGAACCGTATCTTATCCAAGCCGGGTTTTTGGACCGCACCGGGCGTGGCCGGCAGGTGACTCGTTTGGCGTACGATCACTTTAAACGGCCTTCTCCCTTGTTGATGTAAAACCGACATGTTCCATTCTTCACCCTCCCCATATGCAAGCGTTATCCTTGCAATGGATTGAATCGTTCCTGTAAGATTCACTACTTGTCTCTGTGACCTCTTTCTCCTACGGGGGATGAGGAGCCCTCCCGCGATCGGATGCCCGAGGCAACAATCAGCATGCCCAAAGATATGTCAGAATATCGTAAGGAAATCGATAGGATCGATGACGAAATTATTCGGCTGCTCAATGAGCGCTCGAAAAGTGTCATTGAGATCGGAAAACTCAAGAAAGAAAAAGATGCGAATGCCAACCTCCATACTGCAGGCCGGGAGGCTGAGATCGTGGAACGGCTTACGAAACTCAACACAGGCCCTTTCCCTGGCGAGGCTATTCAATCGGTGTATCGGGAAATCATGTCGGCGTCATTGTCGCTCGAAGCTCCTCAGAAGGTTGCGTATCTGGGACCTCGGGCCACCTTTACCCACATGGCCTGCATGCAGAAATTCGGTTCGTCCGTCCAATATGTGCCGGTTCACAGTATTAAAGAGGTGTTCAGCGAAGTTGAACGAGGGCGAGCTAATTTCGGAGTGGTGCCGATTGAAAACACCACGGAGGGCGTCGTCAATTACACCCTCGACATGTTTGTCGATTCCAATTTGCTGATCTATGGAGAGATTCTTCAAGAGGTCTCACATCATCTTCTATCGAAATCCGGGCTCATCGAGGATGTGAAGAAAATCTATTCTCATCCTCATGCCCTTGCACAATGCCGGAATTGGCTCGAGACCAATCTCCCGCAAGTTCCCGCGGTCGAGGTGGCCAGTACTGCCAAGGCCGCCGAACTGTGCATCGATGAACCGGCCACGGCTGCCATTGCGTCGGAGCTGGCCGGTCAACTCTATGGGCTTAAAGTCATGAAGGCCCGAATCGAAGATAATCTCAACAATTTCACGCGTTTTCTCGTTCTGTCTCACAAACCGTCGGAGCGGACAGGGAAAGATAAAACGTCGGTGATGCTGTCGGTGAAGGATAAAGTCGGGGCTCTCTATGATCTGCTCCGCCCGTTCGCCTCACATGGAATCAATATGACGAAGATCGAATCCCGCCCTTCTCAGCGCAAAGCGTGGGAGTATATTTTCTTCGTGGACGTCGAAGGACATATCAAGGAAGACCGGGTCAACAAGGCCGTCGAAGAAGTGAAAGCGCGCTGTCTCTTCATGAAAATTTTAGGCTCCTACCCGGCTCATAGTTGACCATGGGATTACACGTACATCCCGATATCCGATCGCTGAGTCCGTACGTTCCCGGTAAGCCGATCGATGAACTACAACGGGAACTTGGGCTCACCCGCGTGATCAAACTTGCCTCCAACGAGAATCCGCTGGGGCCTTCACCGAAAGCTCTGGCAGCCCTGAGTGATGCGCACAATATGTTGCATCGATATCCGGACGGAGGTGCCTATCAACTTCGGCAGGCGATCGCAGATCGTTGGAAAGTGGCTGGAGAACAAGTCATTTTAGGAAACGGGTCCGATGAGATCCTCGGATTGTTAGCCCGGACGTTTTTGACTCCCGGTGATGAAGCCATCATGGCGGATCACACGTTCGTGATCTATAAAATGGAGGTGACCGCCGTCCATGGCAAGCCAATAGTCGTACCACTCGTCAACTGGACACACGATCTCGAGTCGATGGTACGGGCCGTGACGCCTCGAACACGATTGCTCTTTCTCTGCAATCCCAATAATCCCACTGGGACAATCGTCTCAGCGGAAGCGGTCGATCGACTCATGGCCAAAATACCTGACGATGTCATCGTCGTCTTCGACGAAGCCTACTTTGAATATGTCCGCAATCCGCAATTTCCCGATGCGATGGCCTATGTGAAGCATGGGCGGAACGCGATCGTCTTAAGGACGTTCTCCAAGATCTATGGGCTGGCCGGATTGCGAATCGGGTACGGCGTCAGTACACCAGAGATCATCGATTTCCTGAATCGAGTTCGGCCTCCATTCAACGCCAATAGTCTTGCCCAAAAAGCCGCGCTGGCTGCATTGGGAGACGACGAGCATGTGGCCAAGAGCCGAGCGGTTAACGAGGTTGGGATGGAGCAGGTGAAGCAGGGGCTGTGTACGCTAGGAATGACGCCGATCCCGAGTGAGACGAATTTTCTCTATTTTGACGCTAAACAAGATGGGCGACTGGTGTTCGACGCATTGCTGCGAGAGGGTATTATTGTGCGGCATATCGAAGGAACGATGATTCGCGTCACCATTGGTCAACCGGATGAAAATGCTGCCTTCCTCCAGGCCCTCAAGAACGTCTTGAATAAGGAAGGGAAGAAATAGCGAGGGAATTATGATCATCGTGTTAAAACCAGAAGCTTCAGAAAGCGAAGTGGACCATATTATCGACCGATTGAGGGATCTGGGTTTGAAGTCACAGATATCCACGGGCCAAGAACGGACCATTATCGGCGTTATCGGCGATGACCGAATCCTGCACAATCAACCCTTGACGGCGCTCCCGGGGGTAGAAAGCGTTCTGCCGATCCTTGCGCCCTGGAAACTGGTCAGCCGCGAGTTTAAGAAAGAGGAGACAATCATCGATGTGAGCGGGGTGAAGATCGGGGCTAAAAAGCTGGCTATCATGGCCGGACCCTGTGCGGTCGAACGGCTTGAGCTCACAGTGGGGATTGCGCATGAAGTCAAGGCCGCAGGGGCCACGATCCTTCGTGGCGGAGCGTATAAGCCGAGAACGTCGCCCTATTCCTTTCAAGGGTTGGGACGTGAAGGGTTGGATTATTTGGTCGAATCCAGAAAACAGACCGGATTGCCGGTCGTCAGTGAGATTTTGGACACCAGGGATATCGAACTGTTTCTCGAAAAGGCAGACATTATTCAGATCGGCACCCGGAACATGCAAAACTTTGAACTGCTGAAGGAGGTCGGGGCATACGACAAACCAGTGCTGTTGAAGCGAGGCCTGTCGGCGACGATCAAAGAATTTCTCCTGTCCGCCGAGTATATTATGTCGCGCGGCAATCAGAACGTCATGCTGTGCGAGCGGGGCATTCGCACGTTCGAAACTCAATATCGCAATACACTGGACCTTGCGGCTATTCCTACGTTGAAGGCGCTCTCGCATCTGCCGGTCATTGTCGACCCCAGTCATGCCACCGGAAAGTGGGATCTTGTCGCTCCGATGTCAAAAGCCGCTGTGGCGGCGGGGGCGGATGGCCTGCTCATCGAAGTCCATTCGAACCCGGAATGTGCGCTGTGTGACGGTGAAGAGTCCATTAAACCCTCCAAGTTCAAAGCCTTGATGGCTGATCTTAGAAATATCGCGAAAGCCGTAGGTCGAGAGCTGTAGAGACGCCATGGCGATCCATTTCAAGTGCGTCGCAATTATTGGGGTGGGCCTGATCGGCGGATCGCTCGGGATGATCCTGCGGCGAAAAGCGTTGGCCGATCACGTGGTCGGTGTCGGCCGACGCGTGGAGAACCTCAAAACAGCGGTGGCGTTGGGTGCGATCGATCGATACGTGGCCGATCCGCAAGAGGGCGTGCGGGGAGCGGATTTGGTGGTTCTTGCGACTCCTGTCGATACCTATGAGCGGCACCTCCACGAATGGGCGCATTGTCTCGCTCCAGGCGCAATCGTCAGTGATGTGGGCAGTGTGAAAGGAACCTTGGTCGAACGGTCGGAAGCGACTCTGCCGGCAAACGTGCACTTTGTGGGGGCCCATCCCATCGCAGGTAAGGAAAAGACAGGCGTTGCGGCCGGGTCCGATCAGTTGTTCAAGGGCGCCCGCTGTATTCTCACACCGACAAAACGAACGGATCCGACGGCCCTTGATCGGGTTAGGCAGCTGTGGGAAGAAGCCGGTTCGATTATCCTCACGATGGATCCACATCTGCATGACCAAATTCTCGGCGCGGTCAGCCACTTGCCTCATGTGGCCGCCTTTGCACTCATGAATGCCTTGGCAGAGCTTCGTGATCAGGAGATACCTGCCTTGGATCTTACCGGCCACTCAGGAGGGGGGTTGCGTGATACGACCAGGATCGCAGCCAGTTCGCCGGAAATGTGGCGGGATATCTTCGTGTGGAATCGGGATAACGTCGTGTCCTACATCGACAGATATGGACGGGCTCTGGAAGAATTGAAGCAACTGATCAAGGCTGGGGATGCAACCGGGATCGAAAAGCTGATCGAGCGGGCCAAAGGCGAGCGGGAAAAATTGACGAGTTCTTCTTCGAGCAACTCATGACATCATTGACGATCACTCCGGGCCGACCACTTAGGGGAACGATTACAGTTCCCGGCGATAAGTCTCTCACCCATCGAGCCATCATCCTCACTGCCTTGGCGGAAGGAGCAAGCACGGTGACGGGCTACTGCCAGGGAGAGGATTGTCTGAACACGATGCGGGCTTTTCAGGCACTGGGAATTCCCATTACACATACTCCGACGGAATTGACCGTCCGCGGGAAGGGCTTCTGGGGGTTATCCGAAGCAAACGCTCCGATCGATTGCGGCAATTCGGGAACCGGTATCCGTCTGCTCACCGGCCTCTTGGCGGGCCAAGATTTTTTTTCGATCCTCACGGGCGACGAATCGATTCGGCGACGTCCGATGGGTCGGGTCGTCAAGCCACTGCGGGAGATGGGCGGGGTTATTGGAGGCCGTAAAGGGGGAGAACTGGCCCCTTTGGCGATTACAGGAACCGGCCTTCACGGTATCGAGTACACTTCGCCAGTGGCCAGCGCTCAGATTAAGTCCTCGGTGCTGCTTGCCGGCCTCTTCGCCCAAGGGCAGACTCGGTATAAGGAGCCAACTCTGTCACGAGACCACACGGAGCGAATGTTTCAGTTCTTTGGAATTCCTCTTACGAAAGAAGAAGGTGCCCTGGTTTTGCAAGGGCGGCCGACAGTCGGATGGCGCGGTGTTCATGTGACCATTCCCGGTGATTTCTCGGCTGCCGCGTTCTTCATCGTCGGCGCGACGATCGTGGAGAAATCCGACATTATCATTCGCAACGTCGGGATGAACCCGACGAGGACCGGCTTGATCGAGGTCATGAAGAATATGGGTGCCGACATTCAGGTTTTGAATCAGCGAGAAGAGGCCGGCGAACCAGTCGGGGATTTACGCGTGAAGTCTGCTCCACTGAAAGGTGTGACGATCGATCACACCCTCATTCCGAAAACGATCGATGAATTTCCCATCCTGTGTGTGGCTGCCGCTGTGGCGGACGGGGATACCGTGATTTCCGGAGCAGAGGAACTGCGGGTCAAAGAGAGCGATCGGATTTCGACTATGAGCCGCGAGTTGACCGCCATGGGAGCCCTGATCGAAGAACGGACCGATGGGATGATCATCCACGGATCAGGTCGAGGAGGAGAGAACGGTAGGCTGAAAGCTGCAGGCGAGGCACGCAGCCATGGCGACCATCGCGTAGCCATGTCGCTCGCTATCGGTGGCTTGACGGCGAAACAAAGCATGACGATTGCCGACACGAGTTGCGTGGATACGTCATTTCCAAATTTTGAGAAGGCACTCGTCGATCTGTTGGCTGAACCGGTCTGAAAGCGGTGGTCGGTGCGACAGGCCGAAACTGAGAGGCGTTGAGTGATTATTGCGATCGATGGACCAGCCGGAGTTGGTAAGAGTACAGTAGCCAAGCTATTGGCCACTCGTCTTGGTTACCTCTATCTTGATACAGGAGCGCTGTACCGAGCCGTCGCATGGAAGACCTTGCAATCGAGGATACGTCCGACGGATCATGAGCAGGTCACAACAGTATTGCAGACGACCTCGATTCACATGCAATTTCACGAGGGTGCGATGCAGGTTTTTGTCGATAGCATTGAAGTCACCGAGTACCTTCGTACGCCAGAAGTCACAGCAGCTGCATCCATCGTGTCCGCCATTCCTGCCGTCCGCGAATGGTTGTTGCCGATCCAGCGTCAGATCGGCCAACGAGGTTCGGTGGTCGCAGAAGGACGAGACATCGGCACGAAGGTCTTTCCTACCGCTCCCTACAAATTCTTCTTGGAGGCGGATGCAGACGTACGAGTCGCGCGACGGCACCGTGAACTGGTGGCCGCAGGCCGTGGCGGGACGGTTGAAACGACATCCCGGGATTTGTCGGATCGAGATCGGCGGGATCGGACCCGTTCGGTGGACCCCTTGGTTCCGGCTGGTGACGCCCGATTCATCGATACCTCTGCTCTCAGCCCCGATCAAGTCGTGGAGCAGATGATCGCGACTGTGTCGACTGGGTCGTGAGCGGGGTCGTCTACGGGTTCTTGTGGGTCCTGACTCGAATCGTTGGCTGGGTCTGCTTTCGGTATCGTGTCGAAGGTCAGGTTCCTCAGACGGGAGGGGTGCTGATCGCCGCAAACCATGCCAGCTACCTCGACATTCCGCTACTCGGCGGCGGGATGCGTCGAAGGGCTTGGTATTTGGGGCGGAACGACTTATTTCCGATTCCGGTATTGAATAGTATTTTGCAGGCGTTGGGCTGGATACCGGTGAGGCTGGGACGTCTTGACCGGGAGGCGTTTGGGAGGGCAATCAACCTGATTCGAGCCGGTCACGTGGTGGTCATTTTCCCGGAGGGTGGACGCAGCCATGATGGCCATCTTCGTCCGCCGAAGGCGGGCATTGGAGTGATCGTGTCGCAGACAGGATGCCCCGTCGTTCCAGCCTATCTGAAAGGGACCTTTGAAGTCCTCCCTATGGGGGCTCGCTGGCCCCGGTTGCACCAGGTTACGGTCCGATTTGGGGCTCCTATTCAGTTCGAAACAGGCAGGCACAAAGAGAGGGCGGAAACGAAACAGTTTTATCAACACGTCAGCCGTACGGTGATCGAGCACATCGCAGCCATAGGTCAAGTACCCGTTCCAAAGGGACGGGATGATCTGGCTTCCGAAACACCGAATAGGCCGACCGTCGACGCGCACAACGCTGAGTGAGCTCGACGACTTCACCATCAGCACCCGACAAGAGTCGGAAGAGTAGGACGTTCATATGGGTATGGTATCCAACAGCAGTGACGCTCAGTTAGATCGCAATGCCTTGGCGGCATTGTACGAAGAAACCTTCCGTAACCTGGAAGAAGGCACGATTACCGAAGGGCGCGTGGTGGCTCTGACCAAGGACAAGGTCATCGTCGATATCGGTTACAAATCAGAAGGCATGATCCCGAGCGATCAATTCTCTTCCGAGGAACTTCAGAACCTCAAGATCGGAGACCGGCTCCAAGTCTATATCGAAGAATGTGAAGATGCAGACGGGAATCTCGTTCTTTCCAAGGAAAAAGCGGACAAGATGAAGATTTGGGAAGAACTGGAAAAGCTCTACAAAGAGGAGAAGAGCATCGAAGGGAAGATCGTCTCGCGCATCAAGGGCGGCATGATGGTCGATATCGGTGTAAAAGCCTTCTTGCCTGGCTCGCAGATTGATCTGCATCCCGTCCGTGATCTGGATGGGCTTGTTGGAAAGACCTTCCCCCTCAAGATCATCAAGATCAACCACCGGCGAGGGAATGTGGTCGTCTCGCGGCGCGTGTTATTGGAAGAGACCCGGGATAAAAAACGGCAGACGACGTTGGCCAATCTCAAGGAAGGACAACTTATCCAGGGAACCGTCAAGAACATCACCGACTACGGATCGTTTATCGATCTCGGCGGGATTGACGGATTGCTGCACATTACCGACATGTC
>CAZPNQ010000098.1:0-14346 GCA_964587955.1 uncultured Nitrospira sp. | reverse complement strand
ACGATATTTTACGGGAGGCGTTGAGGCCCTACCCTTTGGACCGGAAGACATCCGACGCGTGAGAGCCAGCGTGTCGGGTCACACAGGCCAAATCCTCAGATCGGATTCGGCCTACATTCGCGGGGCGGGTCAACCCGCTCACAACAAGCAACCCAGGTGGCTTGATTTCAGGGGAGCACAGAAGTAGCCCGTTACTCCGGCTAAGAATTATCTCGTAAAGAGACTAACATCGTAATAGAAGGGCCATCCTCCTAATCGGAGGATGGCCCTTTGCTCTTGTACGAAGAATTTGTCGTGCTTTCCGCAATCAACTGATCAGGTTTGGGATAGCGGTGTTGTTATTGGATCATCCGGCTAACCATGTTGGAGCGGGCACTCTCACCGGCACTGTTATAGGCCGTGACGGCAAAATAATACATCCGGCCTACGGTCAAACCGCTCACCGTCGATGATGTGACATTGCCTACGTTAATAGTTCGTGTATAGTTGTTAGGTGCCTCCCCAACATACAGTCTATAACCGGTGATTGGAGTGCCTGTCACTGCATTCCATGCGAGAGTTGCTCTGGACGTCGGTGAGGTAGCAGGCGAGATAATCAAGGTCACCGGGACCACTTGAGCGGTCCATGTGCCCAGCTTGAGCGTGACGGTGCCTCTGTAGGTGCCTGCTCCTCGCCCGCTTGTGTTGACGGCAACCGTGACCTTTGCAGTTGTTGTAATGACTGATGATGCGGGCGACTCCGAGACCCATGAGGCATTATCGGTAGCATTTAAAGTAACCCTATGGGTAGGGACCCGAGAAAAGTTTAACGTCTGGTTCGGTGGGTTTGCTCCACCTTGCACCGCATAAAAGGTGAGGGATGTTGGGTTAACGGCTGTTTGCGCTAAGCCCTCAGAGGTTAGCCAAAGACAGAGAAATGTTGTGATCCCAAGAACTTGCCAGAACCACGGCGTAGTCGAAGCATCATCCGTACGACGAAACCATGTTGTGGGTTGAGTATATTCCCTAAAAAAATGTTTTATGAGCATCATCGCCTTTCCTCGGTGAGAGGTGTTCTAGTGCAGATTTCGAACGATGTTTGCGCTTAGAAACACCCCACGACGAGTTCTCTTAACTTAAGATTGAGCCGGAGGTGTTACTGCTAAGAATTCGTTCGAGCAGAGGCTCCCGGACTCGTTGAATGCGCGGATAGCAAAAAAATACGATGTGTTGGGTTCAAGCCCTGTGATCGTGGCGTATGGATATTCGACGGTTGGACTTTCCTCCCCGGAACAAGCATTAGGTTCTTCCGAACTTGATTCTTCTAAACCGAGTTCCTCTGAACCGGACTCTTCTTCTGAACGGGGCTCTTCTGGTGAGCGTTTCGCGTAGTAGATGTTGTAGCCGGTGGCATTGAAGTCAGGAGGACGATCCCAGGTCACATGCGCGGTAACTCCCGTTGGTGTCGAAGTCATGGTGATGATCGGGTCATTTTCTTGGTCAGGAACTACCGCCGCCGAATCAGAAGCTGAATCCGACTCCGGTCCTGTTGAAGCATCTGTCGGCGTGGAAAGACTTGAGATCATCGGTCCTCCCGCTCCCTCATTTGAGCAACCAGCCAGTAATAGGAAAGACAGAATCACAAGTGCCGGATGGGCGATTGAGATAATGGAATTCCGGGAGATAAAGCTAACTGAATCCTCAGGCGTCAACATGAAAAAACTCCTCTAGCGAAATGGATATGGAGCTGTGACGGTACTAAACCGTGGTGATCAATTAGACACAAAGAATCACCACATTCTTTTTATCTCTAGAGCGAAGAGGGGAACAGCAAAAGTGATGCCGAAGAAAAATACTGGAAATATTTGATTTTCAGATGCTTTGAGTGTTAGGGGAGGCTCGAAAGTGTAGGATGTGAAGGGTTCAACCTTCACAGAAGACTTGATGAAACAGGCGAATATTCAATGATCACCCGGGTTTCTTTCGCCCACAAAGATGAGGAATAATTTCTTATAGCCGGATACATTTTTAGCAGTGCCGAGCGAGGAGAGCAGAAAAATCTATTCAACCATCGGTGGGCTCAGGTATGATTTCAAGGTTAGGAAAGAACACCACCCTTACGCGTTACGAGAGGTTTGCTAGTGCCGTTCGTTTGTCTTGTGACAGCGGATCCAACGCCTGAATCAATGACGAGAGGATTCTTCAAGAAGATGATATACGAGCAGCGTGCTGACGCCGCATGCCGGAAACGGTTGATGGAATCCAGACAAGTACATTCTAAGAGATGCGCAGTAATTGTTCTTCTGTGGCTGATTGCTTCGTCAGCTCCGAGCTGGGGACAAGATTCAGAACCTCGAGTATGGCCGCGCGTGGAATTATCCATGAGGTCGTGGTTGTTTACGGCTGGCGAAACACAATGGAGTCACGATGCCTCTGGGCTCAACCCACTACTTGGTGATCCTACCTCTGAGCTCACCTATAAGGACAACGATACGCATCTTGTCGGACTTGGAGCGAAAGTGCATGTGAATCGTCGGTTGTTCTTGGATGGTGAATTTGGCTTCTCCGTCGATTTTGATCGAGGGTCATTGATTGATGACGATTATGCGGCGGGCCAACGATTATTTTCCCGCACCAGCAGCAATATCACGGGGAAAGGGACCTGGTATTTTAATGGGAATGTGGGGTATCGCGCAGTCGAGCTTCAGAATAATCGCGGGCATCTGGATGTGCTTGCCGGATTTCAATACTGGAGAACGACATATGAGGCGATGGGATTCGTCTGCGATTCGTCTGTTCTCACGTGCGATCCATCCTCGTTCCCGGCGATCAAGAATACGACGCATTGGATTACCCCGTTACAGATTGGCGGACAATTTGAATATCAAATCGTGCAAAGGGTCAGTGCAAATGTAAAGATGTTATTTTCCCCGGCCAGCGTCATATACAACGAGGATATTCATTTTCAGCGTGGTGATTTGGAACAGGATCCCAGCTTCTCCATGTGGGGGGTTGGAGTAGGCGGCACGGTTGAACCGTCCATCAGAATCATGCTGACGCGTCATCTCTCCCTCATAGGAGGCTACCGCGTCATGTGGAACAGGACGTATTATGGTAGATGGGAAAGTCATCCCGTCGGAAGCGAGTCTCTGACCGCTCCTCTCAATGAGTTTCAGACGATCCGCCATGGCGTCATCGTCGGGCTGACCGGGTCTTTTTAGCTGCTCAATATAGTGGACGAGTTATCGTCTCGGTCGCCCGGACGGAAGGGTCTCTTCTTCATACTCCAGGAAGAGTCGTTTGGCCTCCGGATGGAGCTGGCTGGGGTGTCCATAAGGAATTCCCGACGTTCTAAACAGCGGCGTCAGTTTCCCGTTCGGAGGCAGATAACCGGCTCTGAGCGGTACGGTACGCTTACTGTGGCGTACAAGTCGGCAGGCAGTGGATCGGATTGAGGTCAGCCAATCGGCGATGTCTTGTGGATTGCCGATCGAGGCAGAGAGCAGCAGCAGCCTGGCCTGTGAGGGACAAAAAATGATAGTTTCTTCCCAGACGACTCCTCGCTCGGGATCAGCGAGGTATTGCGATTCGTCAAGAATCACAAGTCCCAGCGTATCCAATCGGATATCGATTTCCCCGCTTGCGGCATCATAGAGCAGGTTGCGTAAAATTTCCGTTGTCATAATGAGCAACGGCGCTTGCCCATTTTCCTGGCGGTCGCCGGTAAGAATGCCGACTTTGTCAGGACCGAAGATCCGAGAAAACTCCGTATATTTGGTGTTGGACAAGGCCTTGAGCGGCGACGTGTAAATGACGCTACGATTGTCTTCCATGGCTCGACGAGCAGCTTCAACGGCCACATAGGTTTTTCCGCTGCCAGTGGGGACGCTGATCACGACATCGGTTTCATTCAGCGCAGACAAGGCCTCGTTCTGCCAGGGATCCGGTACAAACGGTTGAGGAGAAGGAATGCCGATGCCTTCCAGCCAAGCCGATAGTGAGATAGCGGCTTCAGTAGATTCCGGTTCTGCTCCCCGCGGCGATGCTTTTAGGGGAGCGATCGCTGGACGAGGAATGTGGGATGATCCGGGTTCGGATCGAGAGTGCTGTTCTCCGATCAAGGTTTGCAGATCGGATTCGAACCCGGCACGGTTGTGACTGGAGTGTTGAAGAAGCAGTTCGATCAGTCGCCTTTTGCCGGCTCGAAAATGTCGATGAACGCGCCCGCGCGCCAGGCGATGCAAGAGTGCCACGGGTTGTTGGGCCAGCAGTTGTTCAAGCTCGTCGGTAGTCATCGTTCCCTCGTAAAACGTGAAACTTGCAGATCGATCTTCTCACCTCTTACCTTTCACCTTTCATGTCTCCCATTATGGCAGTTCCTCCAACACACCCCGCCGAATCGACGTGATCGCTTGCGACGCGGATTCTGCGAGGCCGGGATGCGTAGGCTTCAAGGCTTGCACCTGTGACAAGAACTCCAAGGTTCTGGCCAGTAATCGATAGATGTCGCCTTCCGCCATGGTGGTCAATCGACACAGTCCGATCCAGGTGAGGGAGGGGTCGGCCACCCAGCGCTCAACCAAGGCTGCCACATCGGCGCGTAGAAGGGGAGGTTCTTCATAGGGAGATAAACTCTCTGCCAGCTTGCGAACCTGCCCGAGCAGGGAACTCAACCCCGGACTGATGCGCGGAAATGCCCCCGGACGATCATCATCGTGGGCCAGACTGGCCAAGATGCCCGCGAGGAGGGACGGGTCGGCTCCCGTAAAGGCTTCGGCACGGATCAGTTCGGTAATCAGCAGCGAATGATCGATCCGGATAAGTCTTGCCCATTCTCCCTCGATCGTCAATTGTGATGCCAGGGTGAGATACCCGAATTTTTGCAATACCTCCACGCGCTCGTGGAAGCGATGCCACAAACTCGTCCGTAGAGCTTGTATTGATTTGGTATGGCGTTGTTGTTCCTGGCGAAGCCGCGACGCGATCATGAAATCTTTCTGGCAGGTTGGCCGTGAGGGACAAGTCGGGCATGGGAAGTCACCCAACGATTGGACGATGGCATCAGGGAGCGGCTCGATAGTAGGAGATAAGAGAATAGGAAGCACGGGCAAACGAGCCGGCAGGTCTTCTAACCGATGGCTGAGTCGATCGAATGTTTCGGTGGAACACCATGGATATGTCGGTATTTCGGTGCAGTCGTACGTGCGGTCGTAGACTTCTTTCACGCTGGAGACCGGGCATTCGGTGACGGAGTTGTCCGGTCGTAAGACGGTGAGCATGGAATTGTTTTGTCCCTTACTCCGATATTGCCGGAGCACAATCCCACGGCCTCTATTGAATCCTACGACACGCCCCGGTGTCAGGAATGGTAATCGGGCTGAAATCTCCGGCGATTCTGATCGGTGCGTCTGATGTCGTGTGTGCCGGTGCCTCCGCGCATGGTCGAAGGTTTGCCATTGAGTAATCCAGTCGGTACAGATGCGAGGACCGAACGGTTCCATTTGCACGTGGAGTGCATCAAGTTTTTGCTCGAGGAGTTCTGCGCGCTGATTCAGTTGGAATTGAGCGAAACTTTTGGCCAGAATTCCTTGAATCTGCTCATGGGGATGGGCCTTCAAGAGATTTAAGACCATTGGGTAACTGATGGTAAACTGGCTGTCGATGGCCTCCGGCTGTCCGGTCAGCCCTTTCGTTAACACAGACAGATCGATATAGGGAGATGGAGTTACGATCGCAAACCCAACGAGGTCTTTCCCTCGGCGGCCGGCTCGGCCGGCGATCTGCTGGACTTCTCCGATGGTCAGATCGGTGAAGTCGCGGGACTTGCGGATGCTGGATTGGGTGATCACAACCGTGCGTGCGGGGAAATCCACCCCCGCTGCCAGAGTCGTCGTGGCGAAGACCGCATCGAGATGACCTTGTCGCATCAGCTCCTCGATCGCGATTTTCCAGGAAGGTAGATGTCCAGCGTGATGGGCGGCAACGCCGATCCGCCTCACAATGGGAATCAACGGGTGGTCGGCAATGCTGGGATGTTGGACCGTCACTCGTTCGAGTGCGGCAGCGATCGTATCTTGTCGTGCCGGAGGGAGTACGAGCTCGGCATGGTCAAATGCCTCCATGGCCTCGTCACATGCCCGACGAGAGGTGAGAAACACGATGGCTGGCGTGAGATGCTTTTGGCGAAGCGCAGCGACAAGATCAACCGGATGGATCGACGGCGGCATGCAATTTCATTCCCTTTGAGATGATCACGAGACCTGATTCGGTGACGGTAAACCGTTGAGCGTCGGCTTCTCGATTGTACCCGATTTCCGTATGAGGAGGAATCGTCACTCCCTTGTCGATGATGGCACGTCGAATGCGGCTCTGTGCACCGATCGTCACGTTTTCCATGATGATGGATTCACGGACGTCCGCATGGTCTTGCACGCGGACGTTCGGGGACAAAATCGAATTCTGGACCCGGCCACCCGAAACGATGCAGCCACCGGAGACGATCGAATCGAGCGCGACCCCCATCCGTCCTCCTTGAAAATCCTGTGCGAAGACGAACTTGGCAGGTGGAAACTGCCCTTGGTAAGTTCGTATCGGCCATTCGGAGTCGTAGAGATTAAATTGAGGATCGACGGCGACTAGATCCATGTTGGCTTCCCAATACGCATCGAGCGTCCCAATATCGCGCCAATACTTGACGTCTTTTTTATTGGCATCTTGAAATTTGAAGGCGTAGACACGTCCTTGCTCGATCATTCTGGGGATGATGTTTTTCCCGAAGTCATGAGCGCTGCCCTCTCGTGCGTCCGCGATCAGGTGTTCGCGGATGGCCTTGGTGCGAAAGAGGTAGATACCCATCGACGCAAAAGCATGGGCGGGATCGTTGGGAAGTGGAATGGGATTCGCCGGTTTTTCATCGAAGCGAGTAATCCGGTAGTCTTCGTCTACCGCGATGACCCCAAAGCGCGTGGCCTCCTGCACGGGAATGTCAATGGCACCGACGACCGCCTCCGCACTTTTGGCGATAAGCCAGTGGTACATCTCTGCGTAGTTCATCTTGTACACGTGATCGCCGGCGAGGATCAGCAGGAACTCCGGATTCTCTGCGTCGATCAAGAACATGTTCTGATACACGGCGTCAGCGGTGCCACGGTACCAATCTTCGCTGATGCGCTGCTGAGGAGGGACCGAGGCGATAGACTCGCCAAGCTCGGCGTTCAGAATATTCCAGCCGGTCCGGATATGGCGATCGAGTGAGTGCGACTTGTATTGAATGAGGACGGCGATCTTGCGGAGTCCGGAGTTGAGACAATTGCTCAGGGTAAAGTCGATGATGCGATATTTCCCACCAAAGGGAACAGCGGGCTTTGCACGTTGGTCTGTCAGTGGAAAAAGTCGCTCGCCCTTTCCGCCGGCCAAGACCATCGTGAAAATATTCTTCATCGGCTGAATTCTAGCAGGACCTCAATAAAATAGAAAGGAAGCAGAATCGTTGACTTCCCTTCCCATGCGGTTAATACTAGCCCTCAGAACACTGGATTGAGCATCTCGGATCGTTGACCACGAACAAAGGAGTGAGCATGAAGCGAGACGTCGTTGTCGCGGCTCTCCCACGAGTCGATTCCAGGCGTGTGACGAAGCTTGCGGAGAAATCATCAGACCCGTTACGCAACACGGCCTGGCGCTTGGAAAAGTTAGAGGAGCAGATACAGAAGCTATCCGAATTGGTCCGGGACCATGCCGAGGATATGGATCGGTTGGTTCGTATTGTTGCAGAGAATCAGGATGTGGTTCGCCGGCAATTGCTTCGAAAGCATCATGAGAAAGTTCGGGTCAGAAAGCATCTGCGAGAAGCCAACTCTGGATTGGGCTAACGCCTACGACCGTTCGGTCGGGTGCGCCTCGCGTTCCAGTCGATTTGTGAATACATGCCTCCCATTTCCCATCGCCATGTGACGCAGGCGATGATCCGGAATACAAGGAGTCCACGCTCGTGATCAACTATGCAAGCATTGTCACAGTTATTCTTACAAGTATAAGTATAGTCGAAGCGCAAGCTTTTCATGCATCGTTCGATCAACCTGTGCAGGCATGGCAGATCCAGATTCCCTATGAAGCGCCGCCAAAGCATCAGGATGTGCCGGATGTCTCGATTCCCCCCAATAGCAACCCGTTGAGCCTTGAAGAGCTCAAACGTGCGGAAGCGTTGCTGCCGTTGCTTGAAGGTAAACAAGAGTTCTGGGCAATGGGGGAATTTGTGCATTTAGGGGAGCCGGCTGTTCCCGTCCTTGTTCAGGCGCTGGCCATGCCCAGCCCTCGGATTCGGTATAACGCGATCGAAACATTGCTGATGATAAAGGGAGTGACCGGGGTGCCCGCCCTCGTTTCGACCGCAAAGGAGCCTGGAGAAATTCCTCGGGTCCGGGAACATGCCCTGCGCGTTGCCGTTCGTCTGGATTCGACGAAAGCAACCGAGGCGATCGAAGTCATGGCAAAGGATTCCAATCCATCCGTCAGAAAAGCCGCGGCGTTCGAATCGCGATATGTCCGCCAGAAGACCGTCATCCCCATTTTGATTCCGATGGTGAGCGACGATGAGCGCTTTGTGGCGCTGTCGGCGCTGCAATCGCTCTGGATTCTGACTCGTCATGAGACCGAATCCCACGATTGGGATGCTTCGACCAAGCAGGATCGTGCAGCGTGGTCGAGCGAATGGACCGAGTGGTGGGACGCCAATAAGGAGATCTTTGAGATTCCCGAATTGCAGAGGCCGAAGCGGAGTTCGTAACGGCAAGCCGGAGAGGTTGCAGGCTGAGAGATTCCTATGTTACGAATATAATGATATGAAACTCAAGAGCGGAACGATGCTGAAGATCGCCAAGCTGGGTAATCCTATCCTTCGCAAAGTCGCCGCTCCAATCGATCTACGTGAGATCAAATCGTCCGAGATCCAGCGGTTGATCGATGACATGTTCGAGACGATGTATGAGGAACCGGGTATCGGGCTGGCCGCTCCCCAAGTCTCGCGTTCGATTCAATTGGCGGTGATGGGCTGCAAAGGGGAAGGGGGATTTCCCGAAACGGTCCTTATCAATCCGTCGATTGTCTATTACGGGCCAGAGCAGGTAGAAAATTGGGAAGGCTGTCTGAGCGTCGACGGATTGAGGGGCAAAGTGACCAGACCCTCCGTGGTGCGGGTCAAGGGACTGGATCGGAAGGGTCAACCACTGGATTTCGAGGCAACGGGCCTGTATGCGGTCTGCATTCAGCACGAACTTGATCACTTGATCGGCAAAGTTTTTCTCGATCGCATGACGAATATGTCCACTCTGACCCAGCTTGACGAGTTTTCCCAGTACTGGCAGAAAGAGCCCACAAACGTAATTTGATGCCTGCCTTATTGAGCCCGTTGTGAAGTCCCTTCGTCGCGTTCTGCTCTATCTTCGGCCGCACCGCGCTCTCGCGATCGCGACGCTCATCTGCGCCGCTTGTGCGACGGCGATGGAGTTGATCCCTCCCTGGGTCATTAAGATCATCATCGATGATGTGATTCAGGCGAAGCAGACCTCGTTGTTACCGTGGGCGATCGGGCTCTTGGTGGGCGCCTATCTGCTCAAGAACGTCTTTGCCTCGCTCAGGATCCGGCTGAATAACCAACTTGAGCAGACTGTGGTTCATGATCTCCGCCGGCATATTTTCTCCGCCCTCCAGCGTCTATCCATCACCTATTTTGAAAATCGCTCCACGGGTGAAATCATGTCCCGGGTGACCAATGACACCGAGCATGTCGAGCGAATCTTTATCGATGGGCTTGAAGGAATGCTGACGGCGTCGCTCACGCTCATCGGGATCATGGGAGTCTTGTTTGTGCTCAATTGGAAGTTGGCGGCGCTCTCGTTGTTGCCAATCCCGGTGCTGGTCCTGTCCGCGAGTTGGTTTACGTCGAAGGTGCACGGATATTATCGAGAGATCAGGCAGAGTGCTGCTGAACTGAACGGCTATCTGCAAGATTCCTTGTCCGGTATCAGAGAGACGATGGGTTTTGGCCGCCAGGGGCATGAACAAGCACGTTTCGACCGGTTGAGCCAAGCCTATAGTGACAAGAATCTCCAAGCCATGGTCTTGTGGTCGATGTATTCGCCGGGGATGATTCTGGTGGCTACCTTGGGGACTGTCTTAATCTTGTGGTACGGCGCAGGCGAAGTCATGGACGGTCGATTGACGCTTGGCGAGCTGGTGTTGTTTCTATCCTATCTTGCAATGTTCTACGTGCCGATCAATCAAATCCACTCGGTCAACCATATGTTGCAGCACGCGCTGGCCGCGAGTGAGCGCGTATTCGATGTGCTGGATACGGTGCCGGAGGTTGCCGATCGTCCTAGTGCAATGACTCCAAGCCGGCGTGCCCATGGGGAAGTCCGATTCGATCACGTGCGCTTTCATTACAGAGCCGACGTTCCGGTTCTGAAAGGAGTTTCGGCAACTGTGCAGGCAGGAGAGCGCGTGGCACTGGTCGGGATGAGTGGGGCGGGAAAGAGCACGCTCCTCAAACTGTTGATGCGGTTTTATGACGTCACAGACGGGGCGATCTTCATCGATGGGAAAGATCTCCGCGATCTATCGATGGCGTATCTCCGGCAGCAGATCGGGTTTGTACAACAGGAGCCGTTCTTGTTCAACGGGACGGTTCGAGACAATCTTCTGTACGGCGATTTGCATGCGGATCAGGTGCGACTGGAAGCGGTTGCCCGCGTTGCTCGGGCACACGAGTTTATCACGGCGCTGCCTGAAGGGTACGACACCTGGATCGGCGAACGAGGTGTCAAGCTGTCGGTTGGACAGAAACAGCGAGTCTCGATTGCGCGAGTCCTGTTGAAAGATCCCCCCATCGTCATTTTCGACGAGGCGACCTCCAATATTGATACGGAGACCGAAGTGAAAATCCGCGAAGCGTTGGCGGAACTCACAATAGGGCGAACCACCTTCATCATTGCCCATCGATTATCCACGCTTCACGATGTAGACCGAATTCTGGTGCTTGATGAAGGTCGATTGGTGGAGGAAGGTCGGCATGACGAGCTGCTCAGCCGAGGGGGAGTATACGCTGGTTTGTATGAGGCGCAATTTCAGGTGTAGCTCGGTGCGAGGTGAAGGCTAAGGCCGAGGCTAAGTGGAGAAATCAAACTCCGCTAGACCTCAACCTTAACCTCAGCCTCTCACACTTTCGGTGGTTGCGAGCGGTGAGACCCGACCGGTATACTCCTGGAACGAGGAGGACGTGGATAGTCGATGGTGCTGTTGTACGAAAGCGATCCATTGGATGACGAACATGCACGGGGCCGTTTCTACCACGTCTGCCGTGGCCGCATCGATCGTACTCCCTTGAACGTCCCCGAACCAGATCGACCATACGAATGCGCACAGTGCGGAATTGATCTCGAGGCCGAGGATTTCTTCATGGCCCTTCAAAAAGGATCGGTATAGTCATGGGAAGCGGTGGAAGGAAAACTGTGGCCGTATCGCGCGGCCTCATTATGCTCTGCGATTCCTGTCACGATCAGGTGATAGCTGAGAAACTGCCGGATGCAAAAAATTTCGTAGCCGATTTTGAAGCCCTCTTCGACACCATGTGCATCGGCTGTACCGATATCAATCGACCGCTCATCGACGACATGGCCGGCAGCGGCGAGTGAGTGCTCAATCAATCATTCTCATCGACGACCTCTTCCTCTCTTAAGATACATATAAGCTCATTGTGGATTTTGCTTTCCATGCTTGGGCAGCGATAGATTGTCGCTACCTGCCTCAACCGGGAAATCAACTGGCGAGCATGTACTAGATCATGTGCAATCATGAGCGGGGGGTGAGCTATGACAAAAATTGCATCCGTATCATACGTCCGGGCATATTTACCTGAGATGGTTGAGTCACTCCGCAAGAAAAAGAATGGGCGAGTCATTATCACTCGGAACGGGGCTGCCTCGGCTGTTCTTTTGTCTCCGGAAGAGCTTGAGATGCTCGAGATTTTGGCGGACAAGAAACTCATGCTCTCTCTGTTGAAAGCAGAAGAGGATGAACGTGCTCAACGATTGGTCCAACACGAAGACATCTTCAAATGATGCATCGTATCCTCTATGCGGAGGAAGCTGCCCGTCGTATTGCCAGTCTAGACAAGGCAGTTAGAGAGCGTGTCGGTAGGGCGATAGTTTTGCTCAGAGCATCCAGAATCGTGGAAACGCCTGACGGGGCTGTTGGGTGATCGCTGATCATACCGTGTAAGCGATTGGCGCATTCTGTATAAGATAAGGAAGAAAGAGCTCGTGATCTTAGTCCTGACGGTTGGAGACCGACGAGACGTATATCAATCTTGAAGGACAAGGCCAACGTTGGCGCATTTTCTCATTACTTACACTCCTTCCCATTGAAGTACATACAGGTCGATTCGCCTGACTTGACCTTCCAAGTTTTGATCAGCGGACGCTTATCGTCTCCCCGCATTTCAACGATAAAATCCACAAGACCGGAAATGGGAAGTTTTTCCATGTGCGGTTGTGCGGCTTCGGGGACCTCGATATAAAATACGCTGGCGCTCGTCGAAATGAGGATTTGACTTTGTTCTTTGTCGATATAAATCACTGGACTGTAAAAGCTGCGCTCTTCGGCATAGACCGGAGAAATCGTTAAGACGAATAGGTACAACAGAAGAGAAAGACCACACTGAACTGATGGTTGTCGAATGAGCATGCACAACGCTCCTCATTCAGGCTGTAAGGGAACATTAGTACATTCTGGCGGCGATGTGAACCGCAAAATGCGGTTCAACGAATAAGAACGTCGGTAGGGGTGACGTGACCGGATTTGATCCAATAGGTCTTCACATCCGGTACAGAATTCATGAGCGAGACGAGGAGATAGGCGGGAAGAGGTAGGTTGATCTTGGGCCAAATTTCTTCGTAGTCGGTGGCGATTTTGATATCGGTGACGGACGGACGGGCCGGATCGTGGGGATGCGAGTGATAGACCACTTGCAGATCCAGCCCATTGTTGCGCATATCCTTCTTGGCGGTTGAGAAATCCTGCATGTCCATGACAAAAGCGATTTCCGCTCGCTCATCCGGAGAGAGGCGCTCCAGATGCGCGGCCTTTGCCGGATCGAATGAAGAAAGGCTTTGCGCACCTTCCATCGCGACGATGTTCTTCACGCGATAGATACGGCTGACGATGCCATCAGTTCCGGCGAGCAGTCCGCAACATTCGTAGGGAGCGAGTTGCTGTGCATGGTCGATGATGTCGTCGACAATATGCTGTGGAATAACCAGGTCAGCCACAGGACAGCTCTAGGCTGAGGTTAAGGCCGAGGTCAAGTTGGAAAGTCTCTCTGTTCCTCAACCTGATCCTTAACCTTCCGGTATTTTAGATCGTGCAGCTGACGGTGTAGTCCAAACTGAGATCTTTGATCTTAGGATTAGGCCCGCACAGGAGACAGGCCGGATCTTTAGGTCGGTTGACTTTCCGGAACTTCATGTCGAGTGCGTCGTAGATCAACAGTTTATCGGCGATCGTCTCTCCGATGCCCAGGATCTCTTTAATCGCTTCCGACGCCTGGAGAATTCCCATTGTGCCGGCGAGGACGCCGAGCACGCCGGCTTCTTGACAATTCGGGACCAGTCCGGCCGGTGGTGGTTCGGGATAGAGACAGCGATAGCAAGGGTAACCTTGATGCGGTTTGATCGCCGTCAGCTGCCCCTCGAACCGAAACATACTGGCGGAGATCAGCGTTTTCTTGGCGAAGAAACAAGCGTCGTTCACCAGAAACCGCGTCGTGAAGTTGTCGGATCCATCCAGCACGATATCGTATTGGGAGACGAGGGGGAGGATATTTTCTGCATCGACCAGTTGATGATAGGTCTTGATGGTAATGTCAGGATTGATGGCGGACAAGGTTTTCCGGCCGGACTCAACTTTTGGTTCCCCGAGTGTTGCCGTCGAATGCATGATCTGTCGTTGTAGGTTCGACAGGTCAACGACATCGCCATCAACCAGGCCGATTGTCCCGATGCCGGCGGCAGCAAGATAAAGACCGGCGGGAGAGCCCAGGCCGCCTGCACCGATCAGCAGGACCTTGGACTGGCTGAGTCTCAACTGGCCTTTTCCTCCGACATCTTGGAGGATGATGTGCCGGCTATAACGTTGGATTTGTTGTTCGGTAAGTTCCATTATGACGGTGAGGGGTGAAATGCTAGGCGTAAGGCGACATGCTTGCCAACTGGTTTTTACCCCTTACGCCTCACCCCTTACTCCTAACCATTATTCAACGACGTTCAATTCAATCGGATCGACGACGCAGCCTTTGGCGCGCAGGCCGGCGAC
>CAZPNQ010000097.1:0-14442 GCA_964587955.1 uncultured Nitrospira sp. | reverse complement strand
TCCCCAGGATCGCCAACCACCCCAGTTTCACCGGCTTCGAGTCGTACCACTGCGAGATGTCATATCCTCGCCCCGAACTGTCAGCTGCCATGTCCCCTACCTCCTTGTGTTAAATGAAAGTGTGCTACTACCGAATGCCACGTTTCAGGAAGAGACCCTGCCACGATTGATATGTTTCCTCTGGTGGAAGGACCCGTAAAAGGTCAACAAGTATCCGACAAAGCTTCAAGACGAGTCAAGCAAAATATCATGAGACAGGCCACCTAACCCCTTGCCTACAGCGCAAATGGGGTGGTTCGGCTTAGGAGAGCGCAGGTATACTCCTGCAGGTATTGGAAGTCAAGATCAGGAGGGGGACTGGCGGTGTCATCCGAATTGGTGGACGATGTGAGAGCCTGTCTAATGCGAGGAGGAATACTAGATCAACTACGTAAAAAACGCTTCTTCAATGAACGTGATCACCTGGTGGAGGCAAAAGTTCTCGCTCTTGATTGAGTTGAGCGATCTGCTCTGTCAGTAAAGTCATATCCACCCACCCAGATCCGTCTCCATTCGGAATCCACCGTGCTCGTAAATACCCGAAACGATCGAAGAGAAATTCCATGTGCTTTGGGCGTGTCCCTTCGCCGAACAGGTCTGGAATCGAGAGTGTCCTTCGGAACAGGGTATAGCTACTGGAGATCTCCCGGGCACCCTGTGTGACGACAGGAAAAGGCATATCCCGTACGATTGCGGCCATCTCTTCCGGCGGTAAGTCATTCATGGGGACTGCCAGGATAGCCGTATTCTTTCCGAGGATCGTGCTGGCGGCCGCACGGAGTTGATCGAGCCGAATACGCGATTCCGGCAAGGAAAAGAGAACCAGCAACATGTCTTGTTTTCCGCGGAAATCTTTTAACGTGCCGCTTGAACCGTCGTGCGCGGCGTACGAGAAGTTCGGCGTCGCCATAAACGGTTGCTCTGGCAGAATGCGGGGAGTGATAATCCTCGATTGATACCCTCGGGAATTGGCATGGAGAAAATTCACCAGGTCCCACCGTTCTTCTTCGGAAAATTTCTCGCCGAAGGCCGGCATGATCCCGTTGAATCGTCCGTAGGTCAACCAATGGAAGAAGTCACCGGCCGTATGCAAGGCGGTATGTGGTTCCGTCAGAAAGTCTATCGGTTGTTTCGGCAATGTCTTAGCCAACACACCATTTCCCTTGGCTTGCGGTCCATGACAAGGAACGCAATTCGCGGCAAAGAGATCAACGCCGTTTGCAATGGAGATGGCGTCGAACGGTACCGGAGTTTTTCGATAGGTTTCCGGGTACGATTGCACGGCAATCGGATAAAAAGTACCGGCAAGTCCCAAGCCCCCCAACACTGCTGGGATGGCGATGCGCCATAGGCCCGCCCACTGCTTTTTGCGACCGAGTACGATTGTCGATCCGGCTACGATCAAGAGCACAAGGCCGATCCCGACGATGGTTCTCACAAGCCAGTCGCCCCATGTGGCGTCGATGGAGAAGCGGAAAGGGAAGGGCCAGTTGTCGATCACATCATGCTTAGCAGGCACGGCGTTGGCCAACAATGTGGCCACAACGACCAGCAAGATGGCGAGGACGAACTCGATCCGCACCCAAGTACGGAGTTTTTGTCCTCCCGCTGCGGCCGTCTCCGGACTCTGCTTGAGCGATGGCACCCACACGGATTTTGCTCGTGAGGCGATGGCCAGTATGATGGCCAGCAGCGTCAGCTTTGCCATGAGGAGCCAACCGTACGTGGTCGCGACTAGTCCGGCATAGTTTGGGTCAATCATGCGATAGGCCACGAAGAGTCCAGACATGACAATGATAATCATCGTAGGGAAAGCTATTTTTGAAAAGCGGTTTAGCGTGTCGCCCGCACGAGTTCTTTCCTCCGCTGAGCCTGATGGGGTGGTAGTGGATGAGAGGGCCACGAGGATGAAACCCGGGAGGCCACCGAACCAGACGCTAGCCGCGATGAGATGTAGGGCATAGGTGAAGGTGGCTAAAACTGCTTGCTCTTCAGCTGCCGAATGGCTCGCGAGAGAGCCTAGAGCTAGGGTCAGCGCCGCAGCCGACGCACAGATGGCGTAGCGCCATTGCGTCGCAGGGGACATCCGGATATATAGAACGATCACAAGGACAGCGAGAGCGCTTGCAGCGCGCAGCATCCAAATAAGCCCGATACGGGTCTTTTGTAAGAAGTCTAACCAGGCTTGCGGATTCCAAGCATTTTCGGGAACGCCGGTCGCTTGCGCCGTCGTTGTAGCTAGGAGACCCAATAATCCCAGCAAGAGCGTGACAGTCAGCCATGGAAAGGTTTGTTTCAGACGAGCCGGCCACGTATTGCCGGACGCAGAGCCTTTCGGCTCGGCGATTGCCAAAAAAACACACCCGCCGATCAGCAGCATAGAGGAGGCTAGCTGCAGACAGCGAAACAGCGCACCAACAACCTCGATCATTTCTTTTGTGCTTCGCCCTTTACGGTGAAGTCGAAAGACGACTCGACAACATGTCCGTCCACCGACAGGACGCGAAACTTCACGGAATACTTTCCGGGAGCCAACTCAGGCAGTGGCAGGACGATCGATTTGGGGTCATCAGAGGACAGGGTGGGTTTCAAGTCAGTGATCGGCTGTTTCTGAGCGTCCAGGACGGCGAGCGAGGCGTAATCTCCCTCAATTTTCTCATTGAACCACAAGCGCACTTGACTCGGTGCTTTAGTGAGGACGGCTCGTCGTGCTGGTTCCGCCTTGACCAGCATGGAATGTGCAAAGGCCGAGGTGATGGGCATCCCCAGGGCGAATGTCACGATCAGAAAGAAGCGCGCAAATGTGCGCCTGCGTGGTGAGCCGATCATTATTCCTCCTCGTGCCCGATTGCTGCACCCGAGAAAACGAGATGCATCTGGCTGTTTACGGTATCGCTTCAGCGATAGGTCAGCCGCCTACGGCACGGGTGATTTCCGAAGGTTTACGACGATCGCGAAAGGCGAAGAATATAACGAAAACAATACCGACCAAGACAGGCACAATAAGCATCATATAGTGTTGCAGGTGTGAAACAGCTCCTGTTTCACCGACAGAAAAAGCCAATCGTGAGACGTGCTCGCGTTTTTCGCCGATTGAAACCAGGCCGACGAACTTGCCGGGCTTATCAAAGTTATACTTCACGTCGATGGATCCGGACGGGTAGACTTTGGCTGGGAAGTGGGTGACAGTCACTGCTTCGAGATTATCCTCCGAGCCGGTATCTCGAATGACACGCACTTCTACAGGAAGTGAGCGAAGTTCTTGTTCAACGAAATCTAGCACCAAGACGGAATTCCCAGTTCCTGGCAGTTCTTGGCAAAATTTCCGATCGTAGTACGTGTCGGGTTGGTAACTAGCGAAATACATCTTATAGGGCCCGACGTGAAGGACACACGTATCAGCTGCTAATTCATGTCCATGCTGGGCCAGCGCGGTGAAAGGAGCGAGGCCCACCAGGAACAAGCAGCACACCCAAGCACGGATCAGCATATGACAGGACATGTTTAACCCTCATTCTTTAGGAAGCCGCGATCTGCGACGGCTTGCGGTCTCGCATGAAAAACACAATCCCTAAGACAATGATTACCGCAGCTACGGGAAACATATAGATATTGAGGAACTTGGAATAGAATTTCGGCTCTCCCACCGAAAATGGAAACCTGGAGACATGCTCTTTTTTGTCGCCTACGGTGACGATGCCGACAAATTTCCCGGGCTTGTCAAAGGTGTAGGCAAAATCGATAGAACCATTCGGATACACTTTGGCTGGAAGGTGAAAAACTGTGTCGGCCTCGGGATTGTTCTCGGAACCGGTGTCCTTGATGATTCGAACTTCAGCAGGGAGAGAACGAAGCTCTGCCTCGATGTAATCGAGCACGACGATCGTTTGGCCGGTCGCCGGGATATCTTCACAAAACTGCTGTTGCTGCGTGTTCTCAGGTTGGTATCCGCTGAAGTGCATTGTGTAGGAGCCGACCGTGAGTTTGCACATGTCTTCAGCCATGGAAAGCCCGCCATGAGCATGGACCTGTGAGGACACGAAGGCACCTATAGCCAATACCACACATCCAAGCGTCAGTTTCAGGTATACGAAAGGCCTCATGAAAAATCCCTCTCTGGAATGGTGAAGTGAATGCTCAGATAGTCACACGCGGCGCCGGTTACTCACGAACGACGGCGGGACGTAAACCAACCCCGCACTCGGCTCGATTTCGAAAGTTCATACCCCACGATTCCGAGTACCAGCAGCAAAGCCAAGGGGCCTAGCGCCGCGCGCCCGAATTTTGAATAGTCGATCTGCTGCACTCGCAATAAATAGGAGGAAGGGCTGAACCCTTCTGCCGTTATGATCAACTTATAGAGGCCCTTATCCAGCTTCGCTTCTCCTCTCACCACGCCATCGGGGTGAGAAACCGGTTTCCAGTACGCAACAGTCTTGGCCTCATCTTGCTCATTTTCATTGACCCCTTGAATGATCTTGACTCCCACCGGCAGATTGCGCAGGCTCGGGTCGATCAGGTCCACCACGAGAAAGGTGTCGCCCACGTCCGGGATATCCGTGCAGTATTGAGCTTTGGGCTCGATTTGTGGCTGGTACGCGCTGAAATGCACCATATTCCCGCCGATTCTTCGCACGCAGATATCTTCTTCCATCGACACGTTTCCGTGAGCAACAGCAAAGCTGGGGCTGAATGCCGCCGTGAGGGCCAATAGGAAAAGGAGGGTGCCGAAACGTCTTCCCTGCTTGATCATGACTTCATCTGCAGTGCCAATGTCCTGGACGATCCAGATTTGTGGAAATGTATCACCCCGCAGGCTGTTCTTTCAAGTGCTTGAGTCACGCACAGCTGTTGGCAACAGGTGCATAAGGCCATGGTGCCGAGGTGATTGTCTAATACTGAGAATTCATTTCATCGAAATTGAGAGACGTTATCGTAATACTTGCATTTATGGGTTGACGACACACGCGAGACGTGATGATATAAGACACATAAAATCTTATTTGGAAGAGATCAGAAAGGAGACCGGAGATGAAAGCGAAAGAAGGAGTTATCAACATCCTCAATAAAATTTTGACGGCAGATTTGACCGCCATCAATCAGTATTTCGTCCATGCCAAAATGTGCGAGAACTGGGGGTATGAACGGCTTCATCATAAAGTAAGGGAACGGAGCATCGATGAAATGAAAGATGCGGACGAACTCATCGGCCATATTCTCTACCTGGAGGGTGTACCCAATTTGCAGCGAATGAACGCAGTCCAGGTGGGTGAGACGGTGCCCGAGCAGCTTAAACTGGACTTGAAGGCTGAACAGGAGATGCTGGCGGTGTTGAACGAAGGGATCGTGCATTGTACGAAGGTCGCCGATTTTACGACCCGTCACATGCTTGAAGATATGGCGAAGGATGTCGACGAGCATATCGATTGGATCGAAACCCAACTGGAAACCATAAAACAAGTCGGCCTTGAAAACTACCTGGCCGAACAGATCAAGAAAGAATCCTAAGGAAGATCATACACGCCAAAGAGAGTTACGGGTAAGGAAAATTTTTTAACCAGGCTTTGAGCCGTCGTGTCTTGAGGGATTTTGCAAGTCCTCTGGTTTGTCCCAGTCGTCGGTGGACGCGTCTACAGCCTAAGCACCAGAGGAGAGAAGTCTGATTCTCGGTAGGTCTATTGCATCGACGGCAGGTTATGACGAGAGTTTCTGAATGAGAGTGCGATGCCTCTGAGAGGGATTCTTTCAATGCAGCACCAGTTTGAAGAAGGGGATCGAAGGCAAAAGATTCAGATTGTGCTAGGCGATAACGCGGCATGCGAACGTAATTCATGGCACTTCATTCCTTCCTTTGAGGTAGCTTTCTCTGGATGGCAAGGGTCCTGCCTGTGAGAGGGCGCTTGCCCTTCGCTCCGGCTGCGCCGGGCTTGGTAACCGGTGAATATACCGTCCCTGTCTTCTTCATAAGTTCCGTTAATAAGTCGACAACAAAAGGATCAAATTGAGTACCTGAGGCCACTCGCAGGATTCTCATCGCGATGTGATCCCTTAGGAATCGATCATGGACATCTGGAACCTGAATGGCCTGGAATGCGTCGGCAACGGCGAGAATTCTTGCTCCTAAAGGAATAAACTCTCCTCTGAGACCGTACGGATAACCCGATCCATCCCATCGCTCATGATGATGGGCTATCATGACGGTCGCCTCACGAAGGAATGAAAAAGGCTCGAGCAACGCGGTCCCAAGTCGTGGATGATTCTGAATTGCCACATAAGCATCTGGGTTTTGTGTTTCTTGGCCGGTTTGCAGGTGAGGGGGAAGCATGAGGAGGCCGATGTCATGCAGTAGGGCAGCCAGTTTCAGCTGATGCAAGAATTCGTCATCGAGGTGTGCAGCCAGCCCGATCTGAAGCGCGACGACCGCTGTTTCTTGACCATGTTTTGCTTGCCAAGGCAGAACCCGATCCAGTTCTTTAGTAACCTGCCCGACCAGAATATTCTCCAGATCGCGTCGCGAGGCGGGCGGGATATGTAGACGGTCGATCTTTCTAAGCATGCTCTGTATAGTCAAAATGGTTGGCTCAATCTGATCCGAAATGTCGATATGCATGACGCCCCCCAAAAAAGAAAGCCCAGGATCACTCATGTGATTCCGGGCTCTGGGTGAATAACCGCTGGCCGCTGAAGATCTGTGATTAGGTAACGGTGTCTAGAATTCTTGAAGAATTCCACCTCTATCAAGGTGTTGTCCAAACACTCTTCTTGGCATCATTTTCCCTAAAGCAAGACGGAAGTCTGATACACGGCTCTTGGTTCCTTCGTCTTCATGTATATAGGTAGCGAACGGGTTCAATAAAAAGACTTGAGGCAGCTACTCTTTTCACCGTGGGTTACGATATTCCGGATCCCCAGCCTTCGATTGATGAAAATGGAATGAGGACAATGCGCTTGCACCGTTTGCACTTCAACTCAAGCCCTTGTTCACACACCTTGGCGATCAATTGCCCGCACTCGCAGCGAGTCTCAAGGGTCTTATAACTGCCCGAAGGAAAAACTTTTGCAATAGCCATATAAGGTAGTTACCTCTATTGATTCTAAATGAAATTGAGAACGATTATTAATATCTTAATAGTTGGGTGCTGTCAAGAGGCTAATGTTCGGATCGATATAAGTCCTGCGATTACTACACCAGCGCCAGTGATTGGAATGAAAAAGCTGCTTCGACTGTCACCCACCGATCAAAGCGGAATGCACCGAAGACGATCTTGAGGCTTGATGAAATATTGGCGGCCTGGCCAGAGTTTCGTGCTTGAACTGAAGGGGGTTTGAAGAATCTTGCAGGAGGAGGACGGAAGAACAGTGGCCGTATTGTCAGAGCTTCGTCATCGATGGAGTATCCAAGAATCGATCCAAGTGTGAGTTTGGTCGATGAAACTCGGGATGCGACACCATGACCCCATCAAACTTACGGGATTAATAGGGTGAAATCCATAGACTCAGGATTGCAGTCGGGCAGCCACATTCTTGCGGCTGCCCGACTGTCAGCGCACTAGAATGTCCACCGCGCTCCAGCTTGCCAAAGCGCTGGAAGGCCGGGATAAATACCCCGAGTACGGTCCATGATAACGTCCTGCCCAAGCATATTTTTCCCGGTGAAGAAAAAGGTCGTATTGATCATTTTCACATGTTGATTGACCGAGGCGTTGAGCATGCACCAGCCTCTGACGATTCCCCGCTGTCCGTTGGGCGTGGGGATGACGGTATTCCGGTCGTCGGCGAACTGATCGCTGACACATTGGGTTTCCACTCTCGCATTAAACGGTCCGAAACGGAAGGCTCGGTTAGCATAGCCTATTCCGGCCGAGATCAAATGTTCCGGAGAGTAAGGAAGCCGGTTTCCGCTCGTATTGAACACCGCTGGTTCGCCAGGCAGCAGGGCTGCACCGGGAAGCGAACTGTTACGTGCTCCTCTAAAGTCGGCTTGAGCGACCCAGGTATAATTGAGATCAAGCGTAACATCTTCATCGTCATTCCGTCCGGTCACAGCGTCCAACACATCCAGCTGGACGGCCACCTCGGCCCCACGATGTTGAGTTTTCCCGGCGCTGGTCAAGGTCGCTCCGATGCCGCCGGCGACGGATTGAGAAATAATCTGATTGTCGAAGTCCATTTGATATCCGGTGATTGCATAGCCTGCCCAGGGGGTCAGATTGCCTCTCGCGCCCAACTCAAAGGTCCAATTCAGCTCCGGTCCGAGATCGACCACTTGGCCTGTGCCGGTGACTGCATCGGAGATGAGCGGCGGTGCCATGCCGCGGTGCGCGCCGAAAAAGAACGTGTTGTTCTTGAACGGAGAGTAGGTCATTCCTACACCCGGCAAGACCTCGGTGAAATTGGTCTTTCCGTACGATCCTTGACCGCTGTTTGCCAGCCGGTTTGTTTGATCATAGCTAATATGCTCGACACGGAATCCAGGTGTTATTGTGAATTGGCCGAAGATCAAACGCTCTTGAGCGAAAAAGGCATACGCATTGGTTGTACGAAAGTTGTTCTCTCCCAAACATGTGGCTCCGGGGGTAGAGACGACGCAACTGGAAGGAAGCCCTGTACCCGATACGGTATTGAGCAGTTGTTTACGGTCAGATTGTTCGAACATATACCGTGCCCCGAAATCTGCTTGAGCATTCACTCCGAGCAGGGAGTGGAGATATTGGAACCGGGGTTCGATCCCCCAGACCCAATACTCACGCTCGTTGGTAAACCGCTGATTTGCCGGCACGACGCTAAATGCGCCTGCGGGAAGAGCATTCCCGAGTACCACGCCACCGATAGGCGCACCATTCGCGTCAACGGCTTGCTGAGCTTGACGCGACCAGTCTCGCTGAATGTAATGACCAAAGAGGTTGATGGTCGAGGTTAGGTTCGCCGTAAACATATGATTCACGGCTACATGATACCCGAGTCGCATAAAGTCGAAATGATCATTGGTAAAAGGGGTTTGTCGCTCACTTCCACGGAGTGCCCAGTCCGCTTGTGTCAGGCCTTGGTAACCGATCCCTGAGTTTTCGCGATAGTAGTTGAACTTGGCTAAAATTTGCGTCCGATCGCTCAATTCCTGGACTGTTTTAAACGTGAGGTCATCGATCTTTGCGCGGATGTTGGTAAATCGTGGGGTGTCGGTTTGAGAATGAGTGTAATCGACCATATAGCCGCCTTTTCCCCATGTGCCTCCATAGTCAAAGTGCGTATTGAGATAGTTTAAATTGCCGCCCCAGACCTGGAAGTGGCCTTCTGGTTTCGTTGGCGGCATGCGGGTAATGAGGTTGATGACCCCTCCGATGGTTTGGGGCCCATACAGCAACTGGCCGCTGCCTTTCAACACTTCAATTCGGTCAAACCGGAAAATCGGTGGGAAATAGTATGATGACGGATCGGCATACGGCATCAGCATGATCGGGACGCCGTCTTCCATGATGTGGACTTTTCGGCTACGAGTTGGATCTAAGCCGCGGATACCGATATTCGGCCTGATGCCTAAACCCTCCTCGTCCCGTACATGAACGCCGGGAATCTCTCTCAACGCTTCATTGACCGTGAAGCGGTGGTTGTTTTGAATAGACTGCGCAGTGATCACTTTTCCAGAGCCCGGAATATGGTCTAAGGCCGTCGGCGCAGTCCCGATAATTTCAACCAGAGGAATCTTCAACGGTTTTTGCTCCTCCATTGGTTCCAGAGACGGCATTTCTTCAGCAGGCAGATGTGCTCCCGTCGCACTTTCAATCGTAACGGAATCCGGTCCGGCAACACGATAGGTCAGCCCTGTCCCAGCAAGCAGCAGCCGCAGCGCGACTTCGGGGGAGTATTGGCCTGCCACTGCCGTGGATTGTTGACTCTGTATGAGGTCCGCTTTCATCAGAAAACGGATCCCGCTTTGATTCCGAAATGCTTCGAGAGCCTGTATGAGCGGTTGACGCGGTATATCGAAGGCCACCGCTGCTGGAGGTAGTTCGGCCGGCGTTTCCGCAGCTAATCCGGGCAGATTCCCGAGCCCTATGAATAATGATCCAACGAGAACAAGACGTAATGCTCTGATGCGACCCATGTGCCTCTCCTTCTTCATCGCAGCCATAGTTCAGGAGTGAGTTCTATGAAGAATGACGAAACGAAGAAGGGGAATTCCCTATTTAATTACGAATAATTTTTACAATCAGTCTCAAAATTGAGCTGATAGGAATTCAAACGTGGGCCTGTCGAGCTAAGTAATGCTCTTTACAATCAATAGGTTATTAGAAAATTAGGGTGAGGTATGAGGTGAGTTGTTGCACTCGAAATGGAAGCACCTTCTGGAGCATTTTGAGAGAATGGTCGGGATCATCCAGGGAAACACTTCCGGACAAACGGAGGTCCTGTAGTGAGGCAGTTGCAATGACAATTCGGCCGGGTCGATAACGATTCAGTTCTTCGACAATCACAGTCAGTGGCATATCCGTGAATGAGAACTCACCTGTTCGCCATTCGGTGATTTTGAGAACATCCACTGATTCCAGCTCATTGACGATGTGATGCTTATCATAGGCAACCCGGTAACCGACGGGAATGTCCCATGCATCGTTATCGTGAAGCAATCGGACCGCACCATCGATGACCGTGACCGTGATTTTGTCCGCACGGCGGTCTATGTTGAATGTCGTGCCGACAGCCCGTACGATCCATCCATCCGCTATCACTTCGAACGGCCGCTCGATGTCATGCGCAACCTCAAAAAGCGCTTCACCCTGTGTGAGAGTCAATGATCGACGGTGTTCGGATAGATTCACTGAGAATGCGGAATGGGTGTTCAAAAAGACGGTCGATCCGTCAGCAAGAGGAACGGACTTCTGCTCACCCGGTGCAGTTTTGTAGTCACTCAATCGCCCAGTGAGAGTGGACCAGAGTAGCATCGTCGTGACGACGATGAGAAAAGTAGCGGCAATGGCTGACCAGTGAGATTGTAGCCCGGATGCCCACGCGGGCGCACCGCGTGTGACAAAATCACCTAGTGTCGATGTATGCTTCTCGCGTGTGACTTGACCGGTCAATCCGTCAAGTGTCTGCCAAAACCGTTCGACATCCCGGAACTGTGCCTGATGGATGGGGCTTCGGGCATGCCAGGCTTCAAACTCTCGGCGTTCCTCGGAAGACATGAGGCCGGAATGGATACGCAGAATCCATATATTGGCTTCGTTTCGTACGTCCGAACGCTCATTGTTGTCCGAAGAGCAATGCTGTGTCGACATATTCGAATGGTTGTGTGATAGCAAATAAGCAGAATGGCAGGTAACGGGCTATGATAATCAGGAGCGTTCTAACGACTCAATGGAAAAATTCCGATCTTCACAACCGACCGTCGAAGGCATCAAAACGCTCCCGGCAGTAAGCTATGGCTTTACTCAAATGGTGCTCGACCGTCTTGACGGATATGTGTAACTCCCTGGCGATTTCATCATAGGTCTTGTGCTCAAACTTGAACATGACGAATGCGGCGCGACGGCGAGCGGGGAGTTCGTCGATTGCTTTGAGTACGGCGGCTAGACGTCTCTTGCCGTCGACGGCCGCTTCGGCATCCGGAGTGGTAATCGGTACCGTCAGCGCTTTTTCCAGCGGTTCAGATCGAGGCAATGCTCGATCCTTCTTCCGCAGATAGTCGATGGCTAGATTTTTGGCGGTTGTGTAAAGAAAAGCTCGTGGATCGCGGATCGTCTCCGGCCGGGTCAGCGTGACGATACGTAAGTAGAGCTCTTGTACCAGGTCAGCCGCAGTTGAAGGACAGCGGACTCTTCGTGTGAGAAAGTGCAGCAATTCGGTTTGTTCGGTTTTGGCATATTCAACGAGTGAGTCAAGAGGGGATGTCGTTGAAGGTATACCGTTCACAGCCGACAGGGGGAAATGCGTCACTCCGGCATCGTCAAATGAATTAGACATTTCTCTCGCGCCAATCAAGGGGTGGATGGCACTTCCCAACCCGACCAACTCGCTCAAGCAAACGGCGGCGATATCAGCCTCGATGGAATTGACTCACTTCAAAAGGAGAATCAAAGGGTGGCGTGACTTCCACCAGTGAGATCACGTCGATTCCGTCAATGTTCCATTCCATGTTGTGCCTTGTACTCGGTCAAGATTTCATTCGCACGGCGACGCAGCACGTTATTCATCACCACACAGGGAATGGCGACCAGAAGACCGAAGGCGGTCGCTTTCAACGCCAGGCTCAAGCCGATCATGATGGTGTTCACGGCCATCGTACCCGACGTTCCCATCGTATGGAATGTCAGCATGATGCCAAGAACCGTTCCCAATAGGCCGATGTATGGGGCGTTGGCCGCGACCGTGCCAATAATCACGAGATGCTTGGTCAAAGTGATTTCCAGTAGTTGCGCGTTTGAAAACCGAGAAAGATCGACACGCCGATAAAAGAGCCAGCGCTCGATGGCGACCGCCACGGACCACACGCTCAGGACCAGCAACAGCCCAATCACTCCATAGTCAATGGTGTCTTTTAACGCGTCCATCGAGACTCCTTATATCCTGGAACGGTGGCTCATGCCTGGCAGGGTGGGAGCAGGAGCGCCTGAGCATCCATGCCAGATCACGCGACCAGCTGTCAACCTGCATACGCAAGCGGCTTCAATCTGTAGGTCTGGAAGTCTGAGACTGTTTGCCGGGAAAAAATACTGTGTGGGTAGCGTCGTGCCGGAGGAGAGTAACTCCATGTGAATACCGGTCTTTGACGAAGGCATCCGGCCCGCCCCAAAATAAACGGTCAACTTGTCGGCAGCCAATACGATAGTCGGCCTGACCAGCCACGCGAATATCAAACACAGCCGGCCATACCCGCGGTGCGAGGGGATTGTGGAGGAAACACGTACACAATCAATCCATAGGTGGCCAGGTCAATGACGGCAGCGAGAGCAGAGTCCGTAGAGCTCGAGGCGATGGGTTTGGATGGTAAAGCCGTTTCGCGATGCGACTTCTTCTTGAAGGCGCTCTATGTCGCAGTTCTCGAACTCCACGATCTTTCCGCAGCCGGTGCAAATAAGATGATCGTGGTGTCCTTTGTGTGAGATGTTGTCGTACTGCGTTTGAGTGCCGAAGTGCCGAGCCTGGGCCAGGCCGGCTTCGCAGAAAAGGTTCAGCGTGCGGTAAATGGTCGCCAATCCCAAGTGAGGATCTTTTCGCGCGAGCTGGTGATACATCTCTTCCGCCGTGATGTGCTCTTGCTTGAGAAAAGCGTCGAGAATCAATTCGCGTTGCCGAGTAAATTTGAGCTGATGTTTCCCGAGATGATCCTTCAGGACTCCCATTTCTTTGGCATGTTTTGTCATCATGATCAGACCGACCTCCTGGACCTTGAATTAAAGACGAAACGGAGCAGCCGGGTCAAGAGCGTTCTGCGAGCCAGCTACAAGGTCGAGCTCTTTGACGGTTGCTTCCCAGACTGTTTATAGTGCAGCTTTCGCCCGCACGGTGAGGTCACCTTGAGAGCACCCAACCAGATTACCGTCGATCGCGCCCTTCTCCTGTATGTTCTCCAGATGATGGAACCGTACGGCCAGCTGAGCGATGTGAAATTACAGCAACTCTGCTTCCTGTGTGAACTCCAAACCTTTGCCAAAGGTCTGAAAGCGTTTCACTTCGAATTCTTTCGCTTTGCCTATGGAGCGTTCAGTAAGGACCTCGATAATGATCTCACTTCTCTTCGCCGGAAAGGGCGGATCGAAAACTTTACGGTATCTGATCAGGTGAAGGAGGAGGTGATCCCGGTACTTCTGAATGCGATCGAAGGGGTGGAGGTCAATGAGAAAGCCAAGGACATTGTCGATGCCGTTCTCGCTGCCTATGGACATCAAGATACCGGCACCATCACGAATTCCGTTGAATCGGTTCAGCTGAGCACCCCTCAGGACCCTGAGCTGAAGATTCCTATTCGGGATATCGTGTTCCACACCACACTGCTCGTGCCGCATCGGATCGACGTGCAAGCTGAATTTGCGTTGCCCCCGGCCTTCGTGACGAAGCTCAACAGCATGATGGGGTATGACAGCCGACCCGTCATCGACGCTCAGAGTTGGTAAAGCTCGCCGTATTTCTTTTCCACGTAGTTGAGAAAAGGCTCAGGACTGACGGTCGAACCGGTGACGCGTTGTGCGAGATGGGCCGGTGTGAACATGCGTCCCCAGCGATGGATCTTCTGCTCCAGCCACCGGCGTAAGACGACTAACTGACCGGCTGCAATTTCATCCTCTAAATGCGGCATCTCCAGCTTCGCCTGCTCGTAGAATTGGACGGAGTAGAGGTTGCCTAAGGTATACGTGGGGAAATAGCCGAACGCGCCGAATGACCAGTGCACGTCCTGCAGCACGCCTT
>CAZPNQ010000096.1:0-14597 GCA_964587955.1 uncultured Nitrospira sp. | reverse complement strand
TGCCTCGCGAAGCCGCTCCGGCAAGGCGGGGAACGCCGCTGGCGGACTTTTTCAGTATCCGCTATCCCTTGTAAACGGTCATGCCCCCATCGATGGGAAAGGTCGCCCCGGTAACCCAGGTGGCTTCATCCGAGGCAAGGTACAGAACCATATTCGCCACTTCTTCAGGAGTTCCAGGGCGGCGAATCGCATATTGCGCAAGAATCGGCTGAAGCATGTCGGGATTGGCGATCAAGGGAGCCGCCATAGGTGTATCGATCAAGCCCGGATTCACCACATTGCACCGAATTCCCTCCTTCGCATATTCGGCCGCCAGCGCACGCGTCAAGGCGTCCAGCGCACCTTTCGATGCCGTATACGCGGCCAAACCGGAGAGACCCACGAGACTGGCAATCGACGAGATATTGATGATCGAGCCTCGTCCTTGTTTCAGCATGTGGGGAATGACGGCTCGTGTCATGCGGAAGACTCCCGTCACGTTGATGTCGAACACGCGCGACCAGATCGCATCATCGGTTTCGTGAAGCCGTTTTCCAAATTCCCCAATTCCTGCATTGTTGACCAAAACGTCGATTCGCCCAAAACTATCGAGGGCTCGGCGGACAACATCCTGTACATGGGCTTCATCCGTCACTGAACCGGCTATTCCGAGTACCTTCCCTTTGTTGAGCCGAATCACACTGGCCACACGATCCAATTCCTGTTGCCTGCGTCCCGTGATGGCGACCGATGCTCCTTCTTCGACAAAACGTTTCGCGATCGCTTCACCGATCCCGGCGTTGCCTCCCGTTACCACGGCTACCTTGCCTTCTAACCTATTCATGCGCTCAGCCCCTCTTCGGTTTCATCCTGTGTGTCTTCTTGGTTTCTATCGGCCGGAGCTCCTCTGTCGGGCATGGGTCCAAGAAGTCCCGGTTCGACCTTACGCGCCACCGTGATGAACCCGGAATGCGCCACCATGCGATGATCAGGCCGCACACTCCTGCCCTGAACGGACCAAGTCCTCAGCAGCGTTTCAAACGTTTCAATCATTCCAAACACGGTTGTGCGCTCAAGCGCCTCCACCGTTTGCATGACTTGCGGTATTGTGGGAACGAAGCTTAAATAAATCCCGCCGGATCGAAGGGCTTTGACGGCATGTGGTACCACTTGCCAGGGTTCCGGCAAATCAAGCACGACGCGATCGAAAGGCACCTGGTCTTCCAGTAGGTCGATGCCGTCATAGGCATTCTTCCTGAAACAGATCAGATTGGTCGGATTCAGAGAACGGGCGATGTTCGTTTTTGCCGTCTGTGCAAAATCATCCCGAACCTCATACGTCACCACCAAGCCTTCGGGTCCCACTGCTCGCAATAAGGCGATGGTCAAGGCTCCTGAACCGGTTCCTGCCTCGAAGACTCGAGCACCCGGATAGATATCAGCCCACATAGGTATGATCGCGAGATCTTTGGGATACAGGACCTGGGCCCCTCGGGGCATTTTGAGCACATAGTCACCGAAGGTCGGCCGAAGCGCCACCATCTTCTTGCCGCCGGACAATGTGACGATCGATCCGTCTAGTCGGCCGATCAGCGCATCATGTGCGATTTTCTGCCCACTGAACTGATACGTGTCTCCCGCTTTCAAGGTCAGTGCGTACTGTCGTCGTTTTTGATCGACAAGATGGATGCGTTCGCCGTTGCATAAGCGGGACATGCCGCGCATTCTAGGAGGTTCGTTCCATGGTTTGCAACCAAACCCTCTTCCTTGACAGGGTAGGAAGGGGGCCGTAAGATCTTCTCATCATTAGCATTTTTCTGGATGCCTTGTGATGGTCGGAAAACGAACCGTACTAGGCCATGTCCTCCCAGCGGCGATTGTCGGACTGGGGTTAGTCCTCTGCCTGATGCTCCCAACTCGGCCCGCTCTCGCCGAAGACATCGTCGTCGCAAGCTACGAAGGGGTCATCAACCCCGTTGCAGCTGAATATCTTCACGACGCGCTCGCGTTCACTCAGTCCTCGAGTGCTCGAGCTCTCATCTTCAAACTCGATACTCCCGGAGGGTTGGATACCTCCATGCGCTTGATGATCAAAGATATTACCGGCTCATCCATCCCGGTCATCGTTTTCGTCGCTCCCTCGGGAGGCCGTGCAGCTTCAGCGGGAGTTTTCATCACCATGGCGGCCCATGTTGCCGCCATGGCGCCGGGTACCAACATAGGCGCAGCACACCCGGTCGCAATGGGTGGCGGTGATATGGACAACACCATGAAAGAAAAGGTGGAAAACGATGCGGTTGCGTACATCAAAAGCATCGCTGAGCAGCATGGGCGGAACACATCATGGGCGGAAGATGCCGTTCGAAAGAGCATCTCCGCGACGGAGCAAGAAGCCTTGAAACTCAAAATCATCGACGTGATTGCCAAGGACATTCCCATGCTGCTGAAACACCTACACGGGAGAAAGATTGCCGTTCCTAACGGCTCGATCACGTTCTCAAGTGAGACGGCGACTCTCCGCGAATTCCCGATGGGAACTCGTCTGGAATTGCTCAAAATCCTGAGCGATCCCAACATCGCCTACCTCCTCATGTCCATTGGAACGATTGGAATCATGGCCGAACTCTACAGCCCCGGCGCCATTCTACCCGGCATCATCGGCGCCATCAGTTTGATCTTGGCTTTCTATTCGCTTCAGTCGCTCCCTGTAAACTACGCGGGTGTACTTCTGGTTATACTGGGCGCGGTCTTCTTCTTGCTCGAAATTTCTGTTACCAGCTACGGCTTGCTTGCACTCGGTGGCTTAGCAGCTATGACCTTAGGCGGCCTGTTACTCATTAAGAGTGATGCGCCTTACCTGCAAGTGTCTCTGTCATTTTTATTGCCGACGGTTATAACCATCGGCGCCCTGATCGGAATCATTGCGTGGACGGCCGCCAAGGGCGCACGCCGCAGACCGGTTACGGGCGTCGAGGGAATGATCGGATCGGTTGGGATCGCCAAAACGGACCTCAATCCGCGCGGTCAGATAACCCTACAGGGAGAGATCTGGGAGGCAGTCAGCCACACGCCGATTCGGCAGGGCGAGGCCGCGGAAGTGACCTCGGTCGATGGACTGACCGTGAAGGTAGCCCCTACTCACAGATGAACCGAACTGGGAACAAGGAGCCTCTATGTCATTACTCATTCCGTTAGTCCTGCTCGGCCTCGTGCTGTACGCCAGTTTTAAGCGCGTCATGGAATATGAACGGCTCGTGGTGTTCGTGCTGGGGAAGTTTCACACGGTAAAAGGGCCCGGCATCAGATTAGTGATTCCGGTCCTCCAACAAATGGTGCGGGTCAACCTACAAACCGTCACGATGGAAGTCCCCTCCCAAGATGTCATCACGCGAGACAACATTTCCGTGAAAGTGAATGCCGTCATCTTCCTCAGGGTAGTTGATCCTCAACGGGCTGTGCTCGCCGTCCAAGATTATCTGTATTCGACGTCGCAAGTTGCCCAAACCACCTTGCGCAGTGTGCTCGGACAGAGTCAGTTCGACGACCTGTTATCGAAGCGTGACGACATCAATGCTGAACTACAGAGAATTATCGATCAGCAGACTGAGCCCTGGGGAGTCAAGGTTGCTGCGGTGGAAGTGAAGAACGTCGATATCCCTCAAGACATGCAACGTGCAATTGCCAGACAAGCTGAAGCTGAGCGCGAACGGCGGGCAAAAATCATTCATGCCGAAGGCGAATTTCAAGCTGCTCAGAAACTCGCTGAAGCTGCCAATGTGATCAGTCAGAACCCTGCCGCTCTTCAGCTGCGATATCTTCAGACACTCGTTGAAATCGCGGCGGAAAAGAACTCGACGACCATCTTTCCGATTCCAATCGACACACTCGCCCCATTTATCAAGGGACTCTTATCGAAGTAATGTGGCATTTCCGCTCGGACAATTGGTGCCAATCATACATAGATGCCGCATAACTGAGACAGTTCCTCCTTTGCTTCCTCATTAGCCAGCTCTAATATTTCTGATTTTTCGAGCTGATCACACCTGCCGTTTCTCATCTTCAATCCAGCATTCCTTTTGCTTCGTAGTAGCAGTACGAAGGATGACGGTTCTATTGAATCTTCTCAGCTCAATTTGGCTCATACAGAGTGGAAGGTTAATCAACTCGAGCAAAAAGGTGACACGATGAAAGAAGAACTTCGGACCGTTGAGGATATCGAGATTCGAGCGACACTCGCCTCCGATGTCGATGCCGACGATGCCAAGGCCAGCGGCATGCTGGGAATGATCAGCCGTGTTGAGACTGAGGAATCCGACTCGGATGAAAAAACCCAGCCTGCTATGCGTACAAGCCGTGGCGCAAGCCCGTTCCTGTTGGAAACTTTATACTTCCGGTCGTTCGGAGAACGGGGACTTCTGACTCGGGAGGAAGAAACCGCGATTGCCAAGCGGGTGGATCATGGGACACGGCGCGTTCGCATCGCGCTGCGTCAAGCCGTGAAAGTGCTTCTCAAGTCCAAGCGGACCTCCTCACTGACACAAACCGTGCAGGTCCTCCAAGTGGTGAGACGACTCAGTGGGCTTTCCGCAACCGCCTTGGACAATGCGGACAAAGCTTTGAGCACCGTCCTCCAGACATCAGATCCCCACCTCAAACTTGCAGCAGCTGCAGCAAAGCAACTGCAGGTATCACTTGATGAAATCCGATCTGCCAGGATTATCTTGGAGCAGGGTAAGGATGAGCTCGTACGGTGCAATCTTCGTTTGGTGGTGGATGTTGCCAAGCATTATACCGGGCGGGGACTAAGTCTGCTGGATCTCGTGCAAGAGGGCAACATCGGTCTCATGAAAGCTGCCGAGCGATATCAGTATCGAAAGGGATTTAAATTCAGCACGTACGCGACGTGGTGGATTCGGCAGGGCATCACTCGAGCCATCGCTGATCAATCAAGAACGATTCGTATTCCGGTCCACCAAACCGAAGCCTCGCATCGAATCCTCCGTGTCATGCGTAGGCTCGGGCAACAGTTTGGACGGCCCGCCCGCTTGGAAGAGATTGCGCACGTGCTCCGCATGAGGCCGGAGCGGCTCCGCGAGACTGTCACGGCCTTTCAGGAACCGGTGGCCTTGGAAACTCCCATCGGAGATGGAGATACACAATTTGGAGATATGATTCCTGACCAGCAGGCAGTTCCACCCGACGCACATGTTCACCGAACTGAACTGACTGAACAGCTGGACCGTATCCTAAGTATCCTCACGCCTCGGGAGCAGACCGTCATCAGGCTCCGGTTCGGGATCGGCTACGATGAAGCCAACACCTTGGAACAAGTCGGCCAAAGTTTGTCGGTGACACGCGAACGCATCCGTCAAATTGAAGCAAAAGCGCTCAAGAAGCTGAAGACCCCTGAGATCAAGGAGCTTTTCGAAGCCATCAAATAGACCCGTCATTCACGAGATTGGGAGGACAGGCTGTTGCCCTCCCAATCCGACTTTCCTCTGCATGGTGAGTTATGTAACAATAATTTCTCCATGCAGCCTTTATTCTTTCTTTTCACCACCACCCCTCCTGAAACTGACGTCTGGTTGGCGTTGTATCATGCCCTTGCGCGAGTACTCCCGTGATCGATGCGAATACCATGACGTCTCCGACTTTGAATTCTCTCCACGTGCAGGCAGGTATGGTCCGTATCTTTCCGGAACCGGTCCCCTATCTTGATGCATGGGACATGCAATCTCGCTTGCATGAGCAGCGTCTCCTCGATCTCCAACCGGATACTCTCCTAATTCTTGAACATCCACCCGTTTATACGCTCGGACGCCGTACCAAACCATCGCATTGGGGAGGCAGTGAATCCGCGTTACGCAAGAATGGAGCGGAATTGCATCACGTCAATCGTGGCGGATCTGTGACCTTTCACGGCCCAGGACAGATTGTGGGCTACCCCGTGCTTAAGCTCGATCGACATGCGGCAGGACCGAGGCAATTCGTCTGGCTCCTGGAAGAAATGATCATTCAGGTGCTCGCGCTCTGGGATATTGCCGGATCCCGAATCGCTGGCAAGCCTGGTGTGTGGATCATGACTTCTGAGCCGAAGAAAATTGCCTTCTTGGGCATACGAATCGAGCGCGGCGTGACCTTACACGGCTTCGCTTTGAATGTTGATCTGGATCTGACGCCGTTCCAACGAATTCATCCCTGCGGATTGGCTGATTGCCATGTGACATCCATGGCGGTAGTCCGCCAAACAGCCGTTTCAGTTCACGCCGTCAAGCGGAAACTTGCTGAGACTTTCGCGACAGTATTTGCCTCCAACTGGTCTACTGTGGCATGACATGCCAGCGTACACAGGACGCTGGCGTTTGCATGAAGGAGTCCTATGCGTGAACTTGATACACCGACCTTTCGTCTGGCCGTTGCGCAGTTCGATCAAGCAGCGGAGGCGATGAGACTAGACCCGAACCTTCGCGAACGTCTGAAGCTCCCACAGCGATCTCTGGTGGTCAGCCTTCCGGTTCGGATGGATGATGGGCACGTGGAGGTGTTTACCGGCTATCGCGTTCAACATGACTCATCACGTGGCCCGTCCAAGGGAGGCGTGCGTTACCATCCCGACGTCAACCTTGGCGAAGTGGCCGCACTTGCGATGTGGATGACTTGGAAATGTGCGTTGGCCGGATTACCGTACGGAGGGGCGAAAGGAGGAATCACCGTCGCCCCGGAACGACTGTCACCTGCCGAATTGCAGCGATTGACCAGGCGATACGCGGCGGAAATTTTTCCGCTGATCGGCCCGGACAAGGATGTACCGGCCCCGGACGTGGGGACTGATGCTCAGATCATGGCCTGGATGATGGACACGTACAGCCAGCAAGTCGGCTACGCGGTTCCCGGAGTGGTGACCGGCAAGCCGCTCTCGATCGGGGGGAGTCTAGGCCGTGAAGAGGCGACGGGACGTGGTGTCGTCTATGTGACCCAAGAAGTGCTACGTCACCTTAAGTTGTCCATTGAAAATGCCACGGTGGCGATTCAAGGATTCGGAAATGTGGGTTCACATACTGCCCGTATCATGCAGCAACAGGGGGCACGAGTCATTGCCGTCAGCGATGTCGTTGGTGGAATTTACAATCCGAAAGGGTTGGATGTGATGGAGCTGCTCCGTCGCAATCCCAGTCAACCGTTGCACGAGACGAAATTGGGAGATGCGATCACAAACGAGGAACTTCTTCAACTGGAATGTACCGTCCTGGTGCCCGCGGCCCTCTCGGAACAGATTACCGGCAAGAATGCACATGCTTTGCGGTGTCGGATTCTGTCCGAAGGAGCAAACGGTCCAACGACGTTGGAGGCTGACCGCATCCTCGCAGACAACGGAATCTTCGTGATCCCCGATATTCTTGCGAACTCCGGCGGTGTCATCGTCTCGTACTTCGAATGGGTACAGGACCTTCAGCGTTTCTTCTGGAGCGCGACAGACATTCAGAACCGGCTGCAAGACATTATCAGGTCCGCCTTTCAACGCACGCTTCACTTTTCAAGTGAACGTCGAGTGTCGATGCGCATGGCCGCGCTCATGAGCGGCATTGACCAAGTGGCCCAAGCGCATCTCCAGCGTGGGCTCTATCCCTGACCGTGCGAAGCCTTCCAGCAGAACCTCCTGGATGAATACTTGCCCCTCACTACCGCATGCGCTAGGGTGCTGGCTTGTCACATGACGGAGGGAGGAGGAATACCTCATGGATCGACACACGATCGCAACTGCGTGGGAACAGCATTGCGCGAACGATTGGCCGCAATTCTCAAGCCCACACCAAGGACAATTGATGACCATCGACACGGTCATTAGCGGCTGTGTGGTTTACTATCTCGATAGTTTGGAGGGCCTCGACGATCAACGGGTTACTATCGTGAAAGACTGCATAGAAGATCTCGATGAGTTGACGGAAACATTAGACACCGATTCTCGGTCCTACTTTTACCGGCTTCGTGAACTTGGGGCGATGCTGCTGGGCAATGAGCCGTCGTCATGATGGAAGAAGGCCCTGTCAGCCGGCACGTCGCTATCTGGGAATTGCCTGCGCATCCAATTCCTTGCAGCGCTGACGGCTCTTGGCTACAATGTGTTCTATGTATTTTCTGAGTCCACCGGTTCCCCCATCTTCGACCAGTTGCAAATCTCCGCGAAAGAAACGCTAACCCATCATGATGAGTATCGTACGGATGGCAATCATTCTTCTGGCGTCCGCCCTTCCAGCATTCGGCCTAGCCCACGCCGAGCCGTATGAATTAAGCAAGAACGACGTCATGGAGCCCAAGGCTATTTCGAGCGCCGAGATCTCGCTGTTCGGCGTCAAACTCGGCGACTCGGAGTCCAAAGCTGCCGAAACACTGCTGAACGAAAAGATTCCCGGGATCAAGGTTGAGCAGGAAGCGACATTCATTTTCCTGCTCGATCAAAGAAAACCGACCGGCCCAATGGCGGGGGTGCGGATTCAGGATGGCAAGGTCGATCTCCTTTTCGTCAATAACCGGTTCGCGTATAAGACCAGAGGCATTTTTCGTAATGTGCTCAATAGCGAGAGTCCGGAGGACATACGAAAGCTGTTAGGCCAGGAGGAGTATGGTGACGAAAACGTCATGGGAGCTGTCATGGCGTATGATAAGCAAGGTTTCCAGGTGAATTATCTTGGCAAGGATGTCAACATCGAGTTTGCCGCTCCACGGTAGTCCGACCCCAGACCTATACATTCAATCTGAAACTGTACTCTAGAATCCATTAGCTCGACTTGGCTATTCGATGTGAGAGCTAGAGCTGCTATTGAGCGGTATTCGTGAGATGGAACCCGTAATCGATCAAGCTTTTCGCTGTGTTCCATCGGCGGTTCGAGTTCAGGATCACGAGGAGTAGATCGCTGCCATTTTGAGAAACTTTGGCAATCAGGCATCGGCCTGCTTTAGAGGTGAAGCCGGTCTTAACCCCTTCCACACCGGGAATGCGGCCAAGTAAACGATTCGTATTATGCAGGACGTAAGCGCGATATCCACTGACGGGTGTGATGATCTCGCGTTCTTCTTTGACGAGTTCTCGGAACACGGCGTTCCGCATCGCCACCTCACTGAGCTTCGCGAGATCTTCCGCTGTCGAGTAATGGTCGGGACTATCGAAACCGCATCCGTTGCTGAAATGCGTATCCGACAATCCAAGCGCGGAGGCCTTGGCGTTCATCAACCTCACAAATTGCTCTTCATCGCCGCCGACATGTTCCACAGCCGCCAGACATGCGTCATTGGCTGACACCATCATCATCGCTTTGAGCAGATCGCCGAGGCGAAACACTTCCCCGACTTTTAATCGTAGATGAGTCTTGGGAGCCCTCGCTGCATTCCTGCTCACTGTCGCCAAGTCATCGAGCCGGCCTTTATCAAGAATGATTAACGCCGACATAATCTTGGTAAGACTGGCCGGTGACAGACGTTTCTCAACTTCATGCTCGAACAGGATACGGCCTGATCGCAATTCCTTCAGGAGAATACTGTGCGCCGGAACTTGCTTCCACGGAAGGGTGTGCGGAGCAAAATTGATACGGTGAGGGGTTTGACTCCTCGAGTGATTGTCCATCCCCGAGGCGGGGCCTATTGAGAAAAGAAGTAGCGAAAAAGTGACGGCCGAGCCTAGAACAATGCAAGAGAAAGCATCCCCCCGACGTTGTCTGTAATCGTCGTGCAGGATAGGGTCGAGTTCTTCCACAAACGACCGCCTCTATTAGAAAGTGAACGATTCACGCACTTTATCACCTTTCCGCCCACTATCAATCACTTTATGAAAAAACCGGAGGAGGTCGGCCAGATCAATCCAAAACCCACAGTTGAGGCAGCGAGCGTATATTCGCCTGTTGACGAGGGTATAGTGGCGTTCCACCAGCATAAACCCTTTGCACTTGAGACACTGCATACATTTCCCATTCTCTCCGACTACCGAAGACGATTCATAATCAACGCGACGCATCCCGCGAGCAAGCCGCCGCCCATCAGCGTCGTGCCAAAATATACCAAGACATTGGTGCCACCGGCCGGTTGAGTCCCCTCCCACAAATCCCGGACCCCGCCCTGCACCATCAGGACGGAGAGGGTCAACAGTGCCCCAATCATAAACCACCAAGCAAAAGATCGAAGCGCCATCGTAATGCTCGAAAATCGTGTGCGGTTTTACCCCTCAATCACTCTAGCGAAGGCCCTCCAGGCTGTCAAGAATGACGGCGATTGTTCGTTTCCTAATCCCTTGCCTCCGACTTCACAATGGGTTTAAGTCCACGGTGAAGAAAGATCGAGACGCTGCCACTCCCGTTGTCTGCAATGGCTAACCCCGGTTCTTCCACGCCAGAGGTCGTGACACGAAACGAAGAGAGGGCGAATGGGCCGGACTTCGTGCGGTAATTTCTCGGTGGATAATGAAAGGTTCCGTCGCCTTTCCCGAACAAGATCGACAAATCATTGGACTGGATATTCACGATCGCGACATCCTCTAATCGATCGCCGTTGAAATCTCGCGCCAACCCAAAGTTGGGACCGGCATCAGCTCCGGAATCCTTACCAGCCCGAAAAGTTGCATTGCCATTGCCGAGAAACGTCGTGAAGCTATCTTTCTCTCCGTTGATGACCAGCAGATCTTGATGATGATCGTTATTGAAGTCGGCAAAACTCACCCCCAGAGGTCGGCGACCTGTGGAATAGTCTTTGGGATCACGAAAGGAACCGTCACCGTTCCCCAGCCAAATAGAGACGGCATTCGACATAGGCCCTCCATTCGTCACGACCAAATCCAATTTTCCATCGGCGTTGAGATCCGACAGGGCCACGGATGTGGGAGTGTCACCATGTTCGTATTGAGCTCCGTGTCGAAATTCCCCGCCCCCGGTTCCGAGAAAGACTTTGACCTTGTCGTTCCGTAGAGCGACCACAAGATCGGTATGATGATCGCCGTTGATGTCTGCGGCCGCCAGTGCAATCGGTGCACGATGTACCGGATAACGTGGCCCCTCTTCAAACTTTCCATCTCCATGTCCGAGCAAGATCATGATTTCGTCGCCACCGGAGCATGCCAAGGCCACATCGCTGTGCTGGTCTTGATTGAAGTTGCTCATCACGAGGGAACGCGGTTCTTGACAGACATGGAGCTGAACCTGATCTCTGAATGTCCCGTCACCATTTCCCAACAGAATCGAGAGTGTATTGCTCGCAATATTCGTGGTGACCAGATCGGTGAATGAATCGTGATCGAGATCGCCGGTGGTAATGGTGGTAGGATTTTTACCGACCTTGTAGCTGGCAAAATAATAAAAAGGATCAGGTGGGTTATACGGCTCGCTCTTGGAACAGGCCCACAGGCCGCTCCCGACGAAAAGAGACAGCCATAGCAGGAGAACAAACAGCCTGATGGCATGCGATTTCCTCTCGATAAGAGCGTTCACACAGTCTCCGACATCCAACCTGCTGGACCAAAGGGCCTATGATGGTGGAATTAGAAGGCCCAGTATACAGAGGCGGTCTTCCCCCTCGCAATCTTCAGAAGGACTTCATCAACCTTTGAATTTCGTCTTGCGCTTACGTTATGATGCGGCGTTGCTTTTAGGAGGAAAGTCATGAGTAAAATTGTCAATGTTGATATCACGATGTACGGGATTGCCGAAGTTTTGATGTGGTGTCTCGATCGAAATAAGGGACGTATCCCGGGCGTGGATACGCCAGGTTTCAAAAAAATGCAGGAGTTGTTGGCGCAGAAGCCTCAGTCAGGGGACTATTTTACGCTGGATCAATTCTGGAAGAAAAAAGTGACGTTGCCGTTAACCGAAGACGAGGTCGCGTTGATCGATCGCTGTCTATACGACATCCCCAATTTGGACAACGAGCCGCTCCCCCAAATTCGACACAAGTTTTGGCCTCAGCAGGTGGAAGCCCACTGAAAAGAAGCTTCGATCAGGTTGGTCGGGTATTCTTGGAAAATACGTTGGAAGGAGAGAAGCTTCGAACTGTCAGAGCGTCCCTTCGCCTTTGAGGTACTTGCGAAAACGATCCATGAGCTCGGCGCCCAGTGTTCCGCCCTCAGGCTTCTTTGTCGACGGATCGGCAAAGTGTCCCCGAATTTCCTGTAGACGTTTCTCCGCCTGATCATTGCCTTGTAAACGCTTGGTTTTCTGAAGGGCGGTCTCAAACGCATCGAATGTCAATTCCTGATAACCGAATGAGCGGATACGCTTGACGGCTTTCATCATGGCTTGATTCCGAAACACCGTCAAATGGTCGGAATCGATTTCCTTCAATCCCAGCTTGCGGGCGCGCCGTTCGGCGGCCTTTCTGATCCCGCTCCGCACGAAGTCCGGAGACGTCTGAAGCCGCTTCCATGCCTCGTCGGCCCAGGCAATCCGTTCTTGAGGTGCATCCCATAGGTCCTGCAGAACCGAGACCTCGATCCGGAACAGCTTTTTGGCTCTGGCGAGATCTTCCGTATCCCGCTTCAACATATCGGTCACGAATTCCAGCGCGATGGGCGGCGATTGCTTTAATTTGTCCTGAAGCAGCGCCAACGCTTCCTCGGTCCATTCCATCGGAGGCCCGCCCTCCTCATGGAGATCACCGAGCGCTTCCACTTTTTCAAACAACTCGACGTTCACTTCGAGATGTCCCCGTTCCTTTGCGATTTCTTCCGCTATTTGCTTGATCATGGCCCGCATAAATTCAGGCACCGTATTCAGGCGTTCTTTGGCGGCGGCGGTCCATGGAAGACGTCCACTGGCCATCTCCTCGACAGCAGAAGCCATGCCGGCTTCGCCGCCCATGCGTCCCATCATCTGCCCCTTAAACTGCTCGAGAATTTCTTCGGTGATCGCCTCATACCCCAATTCCAACGCTTTCTTTTCAGCCAGGCGGCGGACCATGCCGCGCAAGAATATCGGCGCGCGCTCCAATCGCTTGAGGGCGCCGTCGGTCCAACGGATTTCCGTTGTATTCGCCTGCGAAGAATCTGATGCCGACATTGGTTCCTTTTCCACCCGATGATCGCTATTGATTAAGCAATTCCTTCAACTCTTTGCCGGCTTTGAAAAATGGGACCCGCTTAGCCGGTACCGCAACCGTCTCTCCGGTCTTTGGATTCCGGCCTTCCTTCATTCGACGAGCCCGCAACCGAAAGCTTCCGAATCCGCGAATCTCAGTTTTATCGCCGTTTTTCAACGAATCCCTGACACAATCGAAAATGGTGTTGACGACCACTTCTGCCTGTCGCTTCGTCAAGGTGGTGACTTGCTCCGAAACTTTCTCGATGACCTGCGCCTTGGTCATATCTCCTCTCCCTTCGCTCCGTTGATAATCACACCGCTACCGGCATAGCTAGGCAGGATAGTCAAAAAGGCCTTCCAGCAAGGCCGCAGCGAGCGAAGAGGCGATGCGTACTTTGTGTCGTACGTTGAGCCTCTGAGCGACGCGAGAACGAAGCTGGAGGGCTTTTTCAACATCCTGCTAAAAGGCCATAAGGTATTTCAAGCTGACACCCGGTTGAACATCCAACTTTGGAAACATCATGCTCAGTTTCGAGTCCAGAATTTCGCGAAGGGAAAATCGGCGGCGTGGCTCGATAACTTTTGGTTCCCCTTCGATCCCCACCACCTCCGCAGCCAACTGAATGGCATCTTCCAAGTCCCCGAGCTCGTCGACCAGCTTCGCTTCCTTGGCCTGGCGTCCGGTAAAGATTCGGCCGTCGGCCAACGCTTGGGCCGCCCGAAGTTCGAGCGAACGGCCTTCCGCCACGGCTTCGATAAACTGCTTGTGAACATCATCCATGACGGCCTGCAACAAAGCTCTTTCGTCCGCACTCATCTTCCGGAGTGGAGAACCCACATCCTTATATTTTCCGCTCTTAATGACGACGCCCTCCACACCGATCTTCTGGAGTAATCCCTCCAGGTTGGCCGTTTCCATGATCACTCCGATACTGCCGGTCAACGTCCCGGGGTTCGCCACAATCCGATCCGTTGCGGCTGCAATGTAATACCCACCCGAGGCAGCGACACTTCCCATCGACGCAATAACCGCCTTGTTGTTCTTGCTTCTGACCCGCTTGACGGCATCGTAAATCTCTTGCGACGGCACGACGCCGCCCCCAGGGCTATCGATTCTTATGACGATGGCCTTGACGGAAGGATTCTCGCTGAATCGTTTCAGCTCCCCAATGGTCGTCTGAGAATCCAAAATGACTCCCTCGACCCGAATCAGAGCGATTCGATCGTCGTTCGACAGATCGAGATCGGGGAAAAGAAGATTGATCAGAACCAAGATCCCCACCCCCATCGCGAAAAGCCAAAAAGCTTTCCGCAACAGGTGTCGCTTGGAAGGTCGTTCTGTGGATGTCACGTCATCCGCCATTGTCTATATCCCGAACTCGCACCGTTATCCAAAACAGACCGGTTAGCTTTGTTCTTCTGATTGCGACCGTTTCCGGCTCTGTTTAGCGGCTCGTCCCAGGCTCTGATCGAGTACTCCTTGTGCCGAATGATAGTCATCAACCTGCTTACGTTCCCAGTCCAGTTGATGGTCGCGAAGGCTGAGGGCGATTTTACGCTCCTCTC
>CAZPNQ010000095.1:0-14758 GCA_964587955.1 uncultured Nitrospira sp. | reverse complement strand
TCAGCTTTTTACTGCGGCTCGGATGTCGTAATTTTCTCAAGGCCTTGGCTTCGATTTGCCTGATGCGCTCGCGCGTCACTTCGAAGTCCTGTCCGACCTCTTCCAAGGTATGGTCCGTCGCTTCGCCAATACCGAATCGCTTTCGCAGCACCTTCTCCTCGCGAGGGGTCAAGGTTTCCAAGGCGCTGTTGATTTGCCGCTGTAGGTCGTAGCGAATGGCGGCTTCCAGCGGAGACACCGCTTTTTTGTCTTCGATAAAATCGCCCAGATGGCTGTCTTCCTCCTCACCGATCGGCGTTTCGAGCGAGATGGGCTCGCGGGCGATCTTGAGAATCTTCCGTACTTTGTCCAACGGCAGATCCATGCGTTCGGCGATCTCTTCGGGGAGAGGTTCACGGCCCAGCTTCTGCACGAGATGCCTAGAAGTTCGAATAAGCTTATTGATCGTTTCAATCATGTGAACCGGAATTCGGATCGTTCGTGCTTGATCGGCGATAGCCCGAGTGATCGCCTGCCGAATCCACCAGGTGGCGTACGTGCTGAACTTGTACCCACGCTTATATTCGAATTTGTCTACGGCCTTCATCAAGCCGATATTGCCCTCCTGAATCAAATCAAGGAACTGGAGGCCTCGGTTCGTATATTTCTTTGCGATGCTGACGACAAGACGCAAATTCGCCTCGACCAACTCAGCCTTTCCCCGCTTCACTTTCTCTTCGGCAAGATCGAGATGTTTGACCGCATCCTTGATCTCGTCAGCCGGGACAAGCGCTTCTTCGGTTTCTAACTGGCGAATCTTTGCTTTGGCGGTTTGATAGACCTTCCGAATCTCTACCAAAGCTTCTTCCGATACCCCAGTCTTGCGCTTGACCGTCAAAAAGTCCTGACGGCTCCGGCACATTTTCCTCAGCAGTTCGGCACCGGCCTCCCCTCCGACACCAATCCGCCGCTGGCAGCTGACCGCTTCCCGTTCTGCGGTTCGGATTTGCACCGCCAGATCGCGGACACGCTGGACCATTCGGTCTTTCAGCACCCCATGGAGATTGACCGACTCAATTTTATTCACCACTTGCTGGCGGATCGCATCGAACTGCTTCTTGAATTTCTTTTGTTTGACCGGATCGCCGCCGAGATGCTTGCCCCTTTCGGCCAACGCCTTCAGAGCAAGCGAAACTTTCCGCACGGCGTTCAACGACTCGAGCGTTTTGACCCGCAACTCTTCGTAATCCCGCTCCACTGGCGGCTGATCTTCCTCAAAATCCTCTTCGGTCTCCTGAACCGGCACGATCTCGCGCACGTCGATCTTGGCGTTTTTGAGCTGATCGCGGAGAGCCAGGACGAATTCGATGGTCATCGGCATGCCGTAAATCACCGATGCGATATCGTTTTTCCCCTCTTCAATCCGTTTCGCGATTTCGATCTCGCCTTCGCGGCTGAGGAGGGCGACACTCCCCATCTCCTTCAGGTAAAGGCGAACGGGATCGTCGGTGCGACTGAGCGCACCCGGCGTCAGATCGATGGCCTTGTCGTTTTCCTCTTCGGAATCCGACTCGACATCCTCCGCATCTTCGCCGGCTTCGCCTTCGGATCGCTTTTGAATCCGCTCCCCATCGCTCGCCTCGATGATTTCGATATCCATTTCACCAAACATCGCCATAATGCTGCCAAACTGATCTGAAGACACGACTTCGGCAGGCAAGGTGCTATTGAGCTCGTCATACGTCAGAAAGCCTTTTTCTTTCCCGATCGTAATGAGCTTCTTCACCTCACCGAGCAACTCTTGTTTCGGCATGACTACTCCTTCACCAATGAAACCACTGAAACCACACCGGCGGTCGGCGTGCCGGCTTTCCGCATCCGTACTTCGTTGATCTGCAGGTTCAACATATGCGCATCGTCCACTCGGCCTTCACGCTCAGCCGATTTCAGTCGGACGATGAGCTCCCTCAGCATCTGTTCTGACCGTTTTCGGTCCAGACAATCCAGGCAGGCCTTGATGTGCGCCGGGATATCGTCAAAATGGTCGTCACGAAGAGACAGCTCCGTCGCCAGGCTGCCACAATCGGGGTCATTCGCCGACGCGTCTAGAACCGATCTGAGGCTGATGCGCCCTTCTCGATCCACATGGGCAAGCGCGATCTCGACGAGTTTGCGGCAGGCAGCGATCGTAAAAGATTCCGGCCGGACTCGGCGAACATCGGTAGGTGACAATTTCCCGTGCAGCAGCAAGAAGAGCAGATCTCTCTCTTCAGGCAACCCTTTGAACAGGGTATTGAGCGGAGTCCCTGGCGAGGGTTGCGTGCTCGATGCCGCCGCGCCCCGCTTCGATTGAACCAGGAGCACGGGATAGCGCTCGATCAGCCGGGCCTCGCTGATCCCAAGCCGCTCTGCCACGATTCTGATACGCTCCTGCCGCTCGATCGGATGCTCGCTCTTCTGTAGAATTCGCAGCACCTCATCGACACTTCGAATGCGACTTTCAAGCGAGCCGGCGTCGGCCTGGTTGACCATGTGATTCAACGCATAATCCAAGAGACTTGGAGCACTCACCTCAAGCTGGCCAAACGCGCCGACACCTTCCTTCCGCACAAAAGTATCCGGGTCCTCGCCAGCCGGTAGAGTGACGACTTTGACGCCCAACCCGCTGTTGACGAAAAGATCCAACCCTCTCAAAGCCGCTCGCACGCCGGCCGCATCAGGGTCAAAAAGCAACACGACCCGGTCGGCAAACCGCCGGAGGGCTTGAACATGGTCGGAGGTCAATGCCGTCCCCAGCGTGGCGACGGTATGGGTGAGCCCTGCTTGATGGAGCGCGATTGCATCGAAATAACCTTCGACGATGATCACCGTCTTAGTCCGGACGATGGCTTCGCGAGCCTGATCGAAGGCAAAGAGCGTTTGCCCCTTCTTGAACAGAGGCGTATCCGGAGAATTCAGATACTTCGGTGTGCCGTCCCCCAGCACACGGCCACCGAAACCGACCACGCGCTTGCGCAGATCGGTGATGGTAAACATCAGCCGTGCATGAAACTTATCGTAATACCCGTTACCGCTTGTTCTTGGGCTTATGAGCCCAGCTGCCATCATGTCGCCATGAGAAAACCCTTTTCGAGAGAGAAATTTATACAGTCCATCCCAGTCCTGAGAAGAGACTCCGATTCGGAACGACTCCACAGTCGATTGCTGTATGCCTCGGCTGATCAGATATTCGCGACCCCTCGCGCCGATTTGGGGATCGCTCAGATTCGATTGAAACCATGTTAGGGAGGCTCGGTTAATTTCTTCGATGCGATAGGTGTGCCCACGTTGCACTCGTTCTGCCGGTGACTCTTCCACCGCAATACCCACCTTGTCTCCAAGCTCTCGCAGCACTTCCGGAAACGTCGCTCCTGTAATCTTGGTCACAAAGGCAAACACATCTCCCCCAGCCTTACAGCCGAAGCAGTAAAACATTTGCTTGGAAGGACTGACCGAGAAAGAGGGACTCTTTTCCTGATGGAATGGGCACAACCCGACAAGGTTCTGGCCTGCCCGCTTTAGCGAGACGTGGTGACCGACGACATCCGCGATATCTACCCTGTCCCTAATTCGATTTTTGATATCGTCCGAAATCAAGCTTCGGCCCACCAGAGTCGCAGCTCCTACATTCCCGTCGTGCACCACCGGACGAGTCGATTGATAAGTAATCGGAATTATTGACCGTTCAGATTAACAGACAGGATGAAAACCTGTCAATTCAGAGAATTTCCGTCACCCTGGAGGCCAGGCCATATGCCGTCCTCCCAAGACATGAATATGAACATGGAAGACGGTTTGTCCTGCATCACGACCGGTATTCGCAACTAACCGATAACCGGATTCCTGTACCCCTTTAAGGCTTGCGACCTTCGTACAACTTATCAGCAATCGCGCAAATAATGACTCATCGCCTATTCCCACGTCCTGAAGGGCCGACACATGCCGTTTTGGTATCACTAACGTATGGATCGGCGCCTGAGGGTTGATGTCGTCAAAAGCCAATGTATGCGCATCCTCTAGAACCAGCTTCGCAGGAATCTTCTTCTCTACGATCTTACAAAAGAGACACTCGCTCATTTCAACCTCAATAGCGATTCAACGCCACCGTCTGTCCGTCTACTAATCCATGTGACCATGTGGACTACTCTGGTTTTAGTCCCGGTTTTCCAAATCTGCGCCCCAATTCTTCATAAATGTCCTGCAAAGACAAGTCGTGGTATCCGAGCACCATGAGGGTGTGAAAAAACAGATCGGCCACTTCGTATACGATTTCCTCTTTTTTTCCGCCTTTCGATGCTAATAGGACCTCTCCGGCCTCTTCTGCCACCTTTTTTAGAATCTTGTCGTGCCCTCCATCGAATAGCTTTGAGGTGTAGGAGCCTGCCTGCGGGTGAGCGCGGCGATCCCGAATGGTCCGGAGCACACTTTCAAGAATTCCACCCTGGGCATCTTGTGAACTCGAATGAGCGATGTGACCTTGCTCATCCAGTCTTGAAAAGAAGCAGGCCCGCTCGCCTGTATGGCACGTCGGTCCAACCGGTTGCGCCTTCACCAAAACGGTGTCGCAATCGCAGTCAATAAAGAGCTCCTTCACGTATAGCGTATGACCGGAGGTTTCCCCTTTTTCCCAGAGCTTGTTTCGAGACCGACTCCAGAAGTGCATTCTCTTGGTCGCGATTGTTTTCGCCAGCGCTTCCTGGTTCATGTATCCGAGCATCAGCACCGTCCCATCGAGCCAATCCTGAATGACAGCCGGGAGAAGGCCTTGCCCGTCGAATTTCAGCTGCTCTATCGATCCCTGACCCATCATGTCATGCCAGCCGAGAAAGATTACGTTGATCGGATGGGAATACTACGTTCCCGTAAATACGTTTTCGCTTCGGAGATCGAATAGGTCTTAAAATGAAAAATCGACGCGGCCAAGACCGCATCTGCCTTTCCTTTCACAAAACCATCGTACAGATGCGCGAGCGTCCCGACTCCGCCCGACGCGATCACGGGAATCGCCACAGCGCCCGATACGGCAGCGGTCAAGTCCAAGTCGTACCCGGCTTGTCGGCCATCTTGATCCATACTGGTCAATAAGATTTCTCCGGCGCCGTACTGGTCCATCCGCGTGGCCCACTCAACCGCATCGAGTCCCGTCGCACGGCGACCGCCGTGCGTGAAGACCTCCCAGCGATCACCCGCCGCATGCTTGGCATCGATAGACACAACGATACATTGCGTTCCGAAACGTTGCGCCGCCTCTTTCACGAACTCGGGCCGTCGTACTGCCGCGGTATTGATGCTGACCTTATCCGCTCCCGCATTCAACAAGGCTCGAATGTCGTCGAGCGTCCCCACGCCCCCGCCGACCGTCACCGGCATAAATACCCGGGCGGCCGTCCGCTCAACGACATCGATGATCGTCTTCCGATTTTCGTGCGAGGCTGTAATATCGAGAAAACAGAGCTCGTCCGCTCCTTCGTGATCATACCCCACTGCAACTTCCACCGGGTCTCCGGCATCGCGGAGATTCACAAAGCTGATGCCCTTGACCACCCGGCCCTCTTTGACGTCTAGACAGGGAATGATGCGCTTCGTCAACATATTGCAAAGTCGCCGATTAAGGGCTCAGGTTGAGAAAAGGTCATAACTCCTACTGAAGTTTTTCGCGGTCTGCTTCCCCTTGACCTTAGCCTCAACCTTGTCCATTCCCGCACACCGCCGCAACCGCATCCCTCAAATTGAGCTTGTCGTCGTACAATGCCTTGCCGACAATGGCTCCCTCGATTCTCGGTCCGAGTGATTTGATGGCTCGTAAATCTCCCAACCGAGTAATTCCGCCCGATGCGATCACCGGAAAGGAAGAAAAGTCGACGATCTCTTTCAACGCGGGTAGATTCGGTCCATTCAGCATGCCGTCGCGTGCGATGTCTGTATACACCACGGCCGCAATCGCACACCCGGAAAGTTCCTTCAGCAGATCGAGTGCCGTCACGTCGGATAGCGCCGTCCATCCTTTCACAGCTATTCGGCCATCCCGCGCGTCGAGCCCAAGTACGATCCGCTGCGGAAACTCCTGGCAAGCCTGTTCAAGAAAAAGTCGATCCGTGAGTGCTGCCGTGCCGAGCACGACCCGAGACACACCGGCATTGAGATACCGACGAACCGTATCCATTGTCCTAATGCCGCCACCCACCTGAACTTTTACGCGAACCGTTTTCATGACGGATTCGATTTGAGGCAGATTTTTGGGCTCGCCATCGACTGCACCGTTCAAATCCACGACGTGGATCAAACCTGCTCCCTGTTGTTGCCATCTGCCGGCAACTTCCGTGACATCGTCGGAATACACCGTTTCTGCCGCCATGTCTCCTTGACGTAACCGCACACAACGCCCATCTTTCAAATCAATAGCAGGAATGACCAACACTCTACTTGCCCTCCCGTGCACCGAACGGAAAGTCTTTCAAGACCTCTTCAACCCCGTATTCTGCGAGTTCAGCCGCCGTCACGAAAGCCCATCGCTGTAAGAATCCCAAGAGGTCCTCGTTCATGGGCCGTTGCCGTTCATAATATTCACCGACCCAGAGCACTTGCCCATCCGCCGCTACGACCTTGGCCTCAAAGCCGACCGTCGCGGGAGGATCGGCTCCCAGCCGACTACCCACCCGCTCTTGGTACACAGACACGAGACCGAATAGTGCCGCATCTGCTTTCAGTCGTTTCGCGACGGCGGCTGCAGCTTTTTCCGGCCCTATTTGGGCCAGATCTCCGTCAGCTGAAGCGCCCCTGATCGCATCACCGGGAGATAACACCTGAACTCCCTTCCTATCCTGAAGCCGCCCCCAAAACAATTCCGTCACTTTTTCCGCCGCATATCCAGGCACCACCATGGTTTGCTTGGGTGGAGGTTGTATGTCCCGTGGAATCCCCAAGGAGATGTCGGACCGCCGAAGACTATCAGGGGTCGGAAGAAAGAGATCGCCTTGATCACGCGCTTGGGGCGTTGCAATCGACGTAAACGGCATCAAGGCAATCGAGCGAATCTTGTAGCGGACGAGTTCATCGGACGACTTTGTCGTGACTTTTGATCCGCTGCAGCCGGTCGTGATGGTTGCCAAGGCAACCGCACCTATTGCCAGGATCACCCTGGAGGGAATGGCCTGCCTCATCACTTCCACGCTCCAAAATTCTTGATCAATTGCAACCCTGTTACCTGGCTCTTCTCCGGATGGAACTGACACGCCACAACATTGTCCTTCCAAATGCTTGACGTGAAAGGAATGCCGTACGTCGTGGTCGTGGCCGTAATCTGCTTGTCCCCTGGATCCACGAAAAAGGAATGCACAAAATAGCAATTGGACCCATCAGCTATGCCTTTGAACAACGGACAGTGGCTTTGAATGCTGATCTGATTCCAGCCCATATGCGGAACCTTGAGCGCCTGGTCCTTTGAGAAGGCTCGAACTTTACCCGGCAAAATATCGAGGCCTTCATGCTTGCCGAACTCTTCGCTTTCTGTAAACAAGAGTTGGAACCCCAGACAGATCCCCAAGAACGGCTTTCCCGACTGAATCGCGGCCTTGATGGGTTCGATCAATCCATACTGCCGCAGATTCGCCATGCAATCACCGAACGCCCCGACTCCCGGCAAGACCACCTGACTGGCATTTTGAATGGTGGCTGCGTCGCGCGTGACCATCGCCTGATGCCCCACCGCCTCAAAGGCTTTCGAGACACTGCGAAGGTTTCCCATCCCGTAGTCGATAATGGCAATCATGCGTCTGCATCCCTAAGGGGTCGTAACAATACCGCAACTGAGATGATCCTGCCAGTGCCAATCTATATCGCCACGTCCACTGGTACGAGGTACGGGGACGCCCTCGAAAATCCAAGTCTTTCAATTGACAGGATGAGACTGAACCAGTAGCCTGAGCCGGTAGAAACATGGTGCGAGATATGAATGACAACATCCTCATTGAGTTCATCCAACAAGCGATACCCGATCTCATTGCTCTGTACCGATTTGGCTCAACGGAACGAGGCGCTGTTCGCTCTGACAGTGACATTGATCTCGCCATTCTCTCACGAGAGGCCTTGCCGGAACTGCGCCGATTTGAATTAGCCCAGGAATTGGCTATTCAGCTACATCGTGACGTCGATCTTGTGGATCTACGCGCCGCATCAACCGTCATGCGGATACAGATCATCTCCACCGGTACCTGCCTAACCAGTGCAGACGACCAGGCCCGTCGAGAGTTCGAAATGTACGTCTATTCCGATTACGCCAGGCTCAATGAAGAGCGCCGAGAGATTGTAAAGGGCATTACAAAGCGCGGACTAGTGTATGGTTGACGATGTGATCCTCAACAAGGCCTCCAGCCTCGAGCGCTGGCTTCAGCGCATCCAGCAGGAATACGCAGGGAGTAAACAGAATCTTGTCGAAAATCAGACCAAACAGGATGCCGTTGTCCTACATCTGCAGCGAGCCTGTGAAACAGTCATCGATCTTGCCATGTACCTGGTCAGCCAACGGAAGCTCGGTGTGCCACAGGACAGCCGCGATGCCTTTTCTTTACTGCAAACCGGCGGGATTCTTCCCGCCGACCTGGCTCCGCGCATGCAGCGGATGGTCGGCTTCCGCAACGTGGCCATTCACAAATATACCCGCCTGAATCTCGAAGTGATCCATTCCATCATCACCAAGCAGTTGGACGACTTCCGCACTTTCTCCTCAATAATCGTAAAGGCATGCGCCTAGTTTGGTCTTTGATTTGCCAGAAAAACACAGAAGCTGCTTGTCACTTTCCACATAGCCCATAAATAGCAGCACGGCCTGATCAATCGATCCACTTTGGCTTTCGTTCTCGTTTTCCGAACACCATCTCAAAAATGACCTTCTGATCTTTACCTGTTGAAATTTTGTCAAATTTGTCAAAACGGACTGTCGGGGAGAACTCGGCATGTTTCTGTATAAGCTCTTCTTGTCCCATCTTTTGAGCGAAGATAGCCTGGTACCCGAAACGACAAACTTGACGATTGATCATCTCAACAAATCTAGCGTCAGGCAGATCAGCATGCCCTAAGCCCTCTGCAACATACTGCTCCAGAATGGAAGTATGTCCGTAGATAAGCATCGATGAACTAACTGGGAAGAGCAAAACAATGGGACCATCAGGCTTTAGGACATATGGCTTAAGATTAAGCTCAGGGATAGAAGGATCGAACCACGCTACGGGATTGTCACTGGTCAAGAACGGAATGGCGGTTTTGTTGTGCAACACACCAATCCCAATCCTGCTGAATACCTGCCCGATCCCTTTTATGATATGCGGCATGGCATGAATTGACAGATGTGGATTGATTGGAGCTTCAATGTGGTCAAGAATGTCTTCAAAACCCTTGGGCTTAGGGGGGAAACTTCCCTTCCGCGTCCAGTCGACGTGCAATAGCTTGGTACGTTCCTCTTCCATCTTTTCGACGACATCGCGGCACGCTGGCACACGAACACGCTGCAAGGCTATGAACTGAAAATATCCTCAAGAGAATCCTTCACATCCTCTTGTCGGTGGAGACGATCGATGATCCCTGGCCATTTTTCTTCAGTTTTCGAGAAGAAGTCTTCAAGAGTATTGTTATCGGTTCCACCCTCAGGTGTCGGTTGAGAATAGTAGTAGTTTTGGAGTGCTGCATTTTCTACTGACAGGGCAATTGCCCTAGATGGCTCATCCTTGCGATAGACAAGGAGCTTGTTCGTGTCATTACAGAAGGACCTCAAATATGCCTTTGGAACATAGTGATGACGTTTCTTGTCCATAAAAGATAGCCTACCTCTCAGGTCGAAGAAATACAAAGGGCAGGCTCCCTTTCAGAAACCTGCCCTTCAAATAAACCATTTAGCTGTGCTTCTTGCCTTATAACATCCCCTTTGTCGAAAGTACTTTTCCTGCGAGCCGCTCTTCCAGCATCGTCGCCTGATCAAGCGCCTTGGCGAGTCCCTTGAAAATCGCTTCCATGATGTGGTGCGGGTTGCGGCCATAGAGCAGATTCACATGCAGGTTCAAGCCTCCATGGGTCACAAACGCTTGGAAGAAATCTTCGAACAGGCCGAGATCGAACGATTTGATCTTTCGGTCCGGCAGATTGACGTTGTACACCAGGAAGGGTCGGCCGCTGAGATCGACGGTGACCTGGGCCAATGTTTCATCAAGCGGCGCCGAGGCAAACCCAAACCGCTTGATACCTGCTTTTTCACCCAATGCCTGATGAAATGCTTTTCCCATCACGATGCCGACATCTTCTACCGTGTGATGCTCGTCGATATCGAGATCGCCCTTGGCATGCACCGCCAAGTCGAAAAATCCATGTTTGGCGAGCAGCTCCAACATATGGTCGAAAAAACGGATGCCGGTGTCAATCTTTCCCTGTCCACTGCCGTCCAAGGTCCATTCGACTCGGATGTCGGTCTCTTTGGTGGCTCGCTGGATGCTCGCTTGCCGTGGGGCCGACCCATTTTTCTTCATGAGAACCTGCTCTGCGCCGACTTCGCATGGGCGTCGAACCCCTCAATCTGCGCAAGCCGAATCAAAGGATCTTTAATTTTAGCTAACTCTTGTTTGGTGTAGTGCACGATGTTGCTGACCTTGACATAGTCATTGACGGACAGCGGGGAAAAGAAGCGTGCGGTTCCACCGGTCGGCAAAACATGATTGGGCCCCGCAACATAATCGGCGACGGCCGGCGGCGTATAGCGTCCCAGAAACAGCGCGCCGGCGTGGCGGATCTTCTCCAAATAGTCGAAGGGATTATCCACTGAGAGCGTCAGATGTTCAGCCGCAATTTCGTTGGCAACCGCAATGGCTTCGTCCATATCAGATACAACAAACGCCACCGAATGACGCGCAATCGATTTTGACGCGATCTTTTCCCGTTGCAGCCCCCTGAGCTGATCCTGAATCGATTTGGACACATCCTTAGCCAGTCGTTCAGATGTCGTCACAAGAAACACCTGTGCGTCCTCGTCATGCTCGGCTTCGCAGAGCAAATCTGCGGCGACATGGGCTGGTTTTGCGTCGTCGTCGGCCACCACCAGTAGCTCGCTGGGGCCGGCAACCATGTCGATCCCAACGGTGCCGTAGAGCAATCGTTTTGCTGTGGCCACATAAATGTTTCCTGGACCGACGATCTTGTCGACTTTTCCAATGGTTTTCGTCCCATACGCAAGTGCCGCCACCGCCTGAACGCCACCGACGCGATAAATCTCCGTGACACCGGCAATATCGGCCGCAACCAGTAAATAGGGGTTGATACCGTCCTTCTGAGGTGGGGTGACCATGACGATGCGCGGAACTTCAGCCACCTTGGCTGGAATCGCGCACATCAGCACGGAAGACGGGTAGACGGCTTTCCCTCCGGGTACATACACCCCAACGGCATCCAGCGGGCCGACAACTTGTCCCAGCGTGGCATCCCCGTCCTGATACATCCAGGTTTTCGTCCGTTGCCGCTCATGGAACGACGTCACCCGTTGAGCTGCCAGCCGCAGCGCATCGCCTTCGTCTTTCCTGATATGAAAGTAGGCATTCTTGATCTCTTCCGGAGTGACACGTAATGCTTCGGCCTTCACTGTCACCTTATCGAATTGCGCGGTGTAGCGAAGGACGGCCTTGTCACCGCCTCGCTCGACGGCTTGTAGGATTGTGCGCACGGTTTTTTCAACGGCGGCACCGGTCGTCCGCCCTCGAAGTGCGGCCTTTTGCAAGGATGGAAGAAAGGCGCGATCTGCCTGTGTGACAATTTTCATGCGCGAGCCATCTTTTTTTTACGCATACCTGCAGTTAACGCACGAGCGTTGCCCGATAAAGAACGCCGGTTCGGTAATACTGCCCTGAGTTTACGAATCAACGCCATCAGTGGTTCCTGCTTGAGCCGAAAACTCGCTCGATTGACGATAAAGCGGGCCGTCGATTGGGTAATGACATCTGTTTCAACAAGATCATGGGCCTTCAGTGTGCTCCCAGTCTCCACTAAATCTACAATCCGATCTGCCAGGCCCACGACTGGTGCCAACTCAATTGAACCATACAACTTGATGATTTCGACCGGGATCCCACGCTTATTGAAATACCGCTCACTGATTCTTGGGTACTTTGTCGCAATGCGAATCTTGGGCGACAGGCGGTCGTTGACTCCCCCTCCCCGGAGCGCGGCGACCGAGATTCTACACGCTCCGAATCCTAAATCCAATGGTTCGTATACATCACTGTCCTGTTCCAGCAGAACGTCTTTTCCGACAATTCCGGCATCAGCCCCCCCATATTCCACGTACGTCGGCACGTCGCTGGGGCGAACAATAAGGAAGGTCATGTCGGCTTGAGGACTGACAAAAATCAGACGGCGGCTGTCCCCCGATAAACCGGAAATTTCGTAGCCTGCCTGCCGGAAGAGCACCAGCGCGGATTCTATGAGTTTTCCTTTTGACAGCGCGATCGTCAACATGGCAGCCTCTAGCAGACTAATGAAAGACTATTTTGGCACTCTCGGGTGATTAGTGGATCTTCGTTGAGACCCTTTGGCGACGAACATCAGCCCCTAAAACCCCTAATTTCTCTTCGATTCGCTCGTATCCTCTATCCAGATGATACACACGTTGGACCTGGGTCGTACCTTCTGCCGCCAAACCCGCGACAATCAAGCCGGCACTGGCACGAAGGTCAGACGCCATGACCGGAGCACCGGTGAGCTTCTTGCAACCGGTCACAACCAATCGATTGCTTTCCACACGAATATCGGCCCCCATCCGACGCAATTCCTCTACATGCATAAACCGGCTCTCGAACACGGTTTCGGTGATGACACTCGTGCCTTCGGCTACACTCATCAATGCCACCATTTGCGCTTGCATGTCGGTGGGAAACCCTGGGAAAGGCAAGGTCCTGACATCGGTTCCTTTCAGCTTGTCCGGCATGGTCAGACGTACGGTGTCTTTTTCCTCCTGCACATCGGCCCCCACCTCCCGCAACTTCATCAGAACGGCGTCAAGATGGTCTGGACGACAATGTGTCGCCGTCACATCCCCGCGAGTGATGGCACCTGCTGCCAAGTACGTGCCAGCCTCAATCCGATCAGGGATGACTTCGTGGTCTCCACCGTGCAGTTCGCGCACCCCTTCTATCGTGATCACATCGGTTCCTGCACCATGAATTCGTGCGCCACGCTTGACGAGAAAGTCGGCGAGATCCACAATCTCCGGCTCCTTGGCGGCATTTTCCAGCATGGTCATCCCATCGGCAAGCGACGCCGCCATCATGAGATTTTCCGTGCCAGTCACCGTCGGTGTATCGCAGTAGATGCGTCCCCCTTTCAATCGTTTTGCCTTAGCCGTGATATAGCCATGCTCGATGGAAATTTCAGCCCCTAATTTCGCCAATCCGGCCAAATGAAGATTCACCGGCCTGGAGCCGATCGCACAGCCGCCGGGGAGAGAGACTTTCGCCTCCCCCCAACGCGCAACCAATGGACCAAGGACTAAAACAGACGCCCGCATTGTCTTGACGAGATCGTAGGGAGCTTCCGTTGATTCAATGACATCGACGTGGATGACCGCGTGATTGCCCTCGTGAGATACCTGTGCTCCGAGAATCCCTAGGAGCTTTCCCATCGTGAGAACATCGACAACCCTCGGGACATTGGTGATGCGGCACTCTCCGCCCCCCAGAATAGTTGAGGCCAAAATCGGAAGTGCGGAATTTTTCGCGCCGCTAATACGAACTTCCCCGGCGAGTCTATTGCCGCCGCAGATGACAATCTCATCCATACCGCAGTCCTAGCCTATCCACGCCGAGCGATCATCACCCGTTCGATACCGGCTTCATCTTCAACGGTTTGGAGTCTTGTGTAGCCTCCTACCTGTTCCGCCGCCTGTCGCACGAGTTGACCTTGGCCTTGACCGAGTTCCATAACGAGCAATCCACCGGGCACGAGAAACGGTCGTGCATCGTGGAGCAATCGTTCATGGAACTCCGTTCCACTCTGTCCGGCCACCAATGCGAGCCGCGGCTCAAAATCTCTCACCTCCGACTGTAAATTGGCCCAGGCCTCTTCGGCGATGTATGGAGGGTTGGAGACGATCGCATCCACAGCTCCTACCACGTTACATTCGTACAAGGGAGATAGGAGATCCCCTCCCTTCCAAATAATTTTGTCGCTGACTCCATGTTTCTCTGCATTACTCTTTGCGACAGTCAGCGCATCCCCGGAGCAATCCAGAGCTATAATTCGCATGCCGCTCAAAATAGTCGCCAAGGTCACCGCCACACAACCGGAGCCTGTTCCCACATCGACGAGCACCGCACCTTCCGCAAACCCTCCTTCTCTGAGAGTCTCTTGGACAAGGAGTTCGGTCTCAGGCCGAGGAATCAACACCGCCGGGCTCACATGAAAATCGAGGCCACAAAATTCTTGTGTTCCCAAGATGTATTGAATCGGTTCGCGCGCCATCCGCCTCGACACGACTGATTCGGCACGCGCCAGTCCTTCGCCTGACACCGCTTGGTCTCTCCGACTCGCCATCTCGTGATGTTTCATCCCAAGTGCGTAGGCTAATAACCAGAGTGCTTCCTGAGATGCATTCGTCGATCCCGATGTATCCAAAGAACATTGTGCCCACGTGATCAAGGCGCCAATCGTCTTTGGATCTGCTGTAATATGGGTGGCCATCGTTACACTTTGGCGGTTTCGGCCTGTTGCTGTT
>CAZPNQ010000094.1:0-15253 GCA_964587955.1 uncultured Nitrospira sp. | reverse complement strand
ATACCGAAGAAGAAGAAATGAATCAACGCCGCAAACTCTTGAATGCGGCGAGACGAGGCGATACCAAAGCCATCAGCAAGTTGTTCGAGCTCTATCAAGTACGCGTGCTCAGCGGAGATCAACTGGCCAAGGTCAACCGCACCTCTACCTACATGACCCCCGTGAAGCATTCACACAGCAAGTCAAAGGCCGCGGAGAAGAGTGAAAAATCGAGTGCTGCGATAGCCGCGAAGAAATCAGGCAAGGCTGCCAAGAAGGAGCCGACAAGCACGGCCAAGAAATCGGTCAGAAGCGCATCCAAACGTAAATAAGAAGTGGATTACTGCACGGCTACTCTAAGCCCACCTCCTGCAAGCTTTGCTGCGATATCATCCGCCTGTTCCGTCGATCCGGTGAAGACAATGGCTTCCCCGTCATGATCGATCCGATAGGCCAACTCAAATGCCTTAGTCGAGGTCATCGCGGGGATAAACCGGCAAAATAGCTCGATCACTTGTTGGTAGGTGTGACAGTCGCAGTTGTAGACAACGACACGAGATTCAAATCCGGTTCCCGAGCCGATTTGCACATCTTCGGTAGTTTCTGGAATTGTCTGTGGCGTTGAAGGTGTCGGCATGCAGCGGGGTTTCTAGCAGGCTTGGCGGAAATCGTTCGACTCTGGGTCGCCGGATATCATGCAGCGGTTAAACCTTGTCCATATCAATTACTTCAGTTGCATCCCATAGGTTTTTCGACTCAGCATCTGCCAAATCCTTTTCACGGTCCGCTTCCGTTTCTTCTCCAAAAGACTGTTGCGGCGGTGTCGCCATGGCGTCCTTGAGCCCGTCTTCAGCAGTCGATGCGGGGAGGATCTGGGGACGGCGCCGTTTCTTTGATGGATCCATGTTGACCGGCATGAGGTATCTCCTGAGTATTGCAGTAGTCTTCTCTCATTGTGACCATCTTGTCAATCGGAGACCGACGCCTGATGGCTCCTGCGCCTCCGTATCCTTGAATATCGTGGCCTTCAGAACAGCTGCTCTGCCACCGTATCAGCGTAGCGCCGGCCTAAGGGGGTCAGTCGTATCCGATCGTGATCGGCGTGGAGGAGGCCCTTGTCAATAAGATCGTCGACCTGGTGCTCTCGTTCTGCCGCAGGGATGGCTTTTCGAGGGACACCACGAAGAAGACGCAAGCCGAACACAAGGGCATCTCGCTGGCGTTGGGATGCCGAGAGGATCGTGCGGCCGGTTATCGGTAGATGCGTCTCGTTCAAGGATGCTGCATAGGCTTCGAGATCTGCAACATTTCCAAACCGAACTCCGTGAAGATAGGACTGCGCGCTTGGGCCGAGTCCAAGATAGTCGCCACCGGTCCAGTAGAGAAGATTATGGCGACAGGCATATTCGGGTTTGGCGTAGTTAGAAATTTCGTAGCGTGAAAATCCCGCTTCGATGAGGAAATGCTCTGCAGCGGACTCCATGTCGATCTGCAGCATTTCGTCAGGCGGCAGGATAAGATCCCGAGCGATGTCCTGAGCGAGCCTGGTATCTTCCTCAATGGTCAGGGCATAACAAGAAATATGCGATGGGACAAGCGTCATGAGCGATTCCAGGGTGCGTAGCCAGTCCTGCAACGATTGGCCCGGCAGTCCATACATCAGATCGAGGTTGATATTGCTGAACCCGGCGCTCCGCGCAGCTTGAACGGCGTCCGCCGTATCCTGCACGTGTCCAAAACGACCGATGGAGGCGAAGTCCTTGTCCGCCATGGACTCCGCTCCGAGGCTGATCCGATTGAATCCGGCATCGGCCAAGACTGTGAGGTCTCCTATGGTGACGGAAGAGGGGTGGGCCTCAACCGTGATTTCGGCGGTGACGCTGGTCGGCCACGTGGTTCGAATCAACGTGAGAATGGCAGCCAGTTGATCGGCGGGAAGAGACGTCGGTGTTCCCCCACCGAAGTAAATGCTTTGAAAGGTGCGACCTTCCAAAGACTCTTGCCGACGATAGAGTGTAATTTCTTGGGTGAGAGCGGAGAGAAACAGCGTCATCCGATCGGATCGAGCGATTTCGAGATAAAAGGCGCAAAAGTGGCAACGGCGGCGACAAAATGGGATATGGATATACAGACCGAGGTCTTCGTCAGAAGGGGTCATCGTTTCAGTGAAAAACCAAGAGGTTGCGAGAAATCTCTTGTCAAGACGACTTCGATTTCATCGGCCGGCGATATGCCTCGGTTGCGGATATGCGACGTCCAACCATCATGCCTACGGAGCGATTCAAAGACGGACTTGAGCAGTTCAGGTTTGATCCGGGCTTCCCATTCGCGCAGCCAATTGCGCTCATCATCGTCTCCGGCATAGTCGTCCGGAAACGAGGCCTCCAACGTGAAACGAACGGTAAACGTTTTTTCTTCCTGGTACATAAGATTCCTGTCGTTGCGATTCAGCCTGCGTGATTTTATAATGCTCTCGGTAACCGAAGGAGTTTTCTCTATGCCTATCTTCGAATATGTGTGTCGCGAATGCAATCACCGTTTCGAGCAGCTAATCCAAGGATCGGCGGAAGCGGCTTGCCCACTGTGTAAGACAACCAGGCTTGATAAACAGTTTTCCGCCTTTGGAGTCGGGGCGACGACCAGCTGGGCATCCCCGGCCGGATCCGGCGCGTGCGGCAGTTGCGGTGATCCCCGCGGGCCAGGCGCGTGCTCGATGAACTGATAGCAGGCTGTTGAAAAAGTCAGCCGGCTTCGTTCCCCGCCTTGCCGAAGCGGCTTCGCGAGGCAGCTCGCGACGCGGGTCGGCTCGCCTCGATGAGTCGGCGAAGCGGGCGCGCCGGGGTTGGGAGGGTGAGATCAGCGGCCTTTTTGAACAGCCTGCGGGTCCTGTAAAAATTGTTCGGAACTTTTGACTTTCTGCTTTATCACACATGCAAAATAGTTTTTCGATGCCGGATGACCAGGCGGTGCAACGAGCGATCTCGAGCATCGCTCAATCCGACCCGCTGATCAAGCTGCTGCAGCAAGTTCGATTGGGCCGTATGAAACCGACGGACGCCGGATTACGCGCCGTGACGGAGTCTTGGCTGGGTACCTACGAGAATGCTTTGGCGATGGATGGTCTGGCTCAAGCCGGCCTTCGCCGACTCAATCCTGCCCCCCGGCTTGCAGTTCTTATCGATGTCGGCGTCCTTGCCGGCAATCATCCCGGTGTGGAATCTCTGACGGCTGCTTATGGCCGAGCCGTCGCTTGCGCACCAATCGGCTAGGTGTGCCATGCGTTTCCTGCCGCTGGTCTGTCTGTGTAGCCTGGTCCTCTTGCCGACCACAATACAGGCGGACGATTCCGTCGGGCTTCGCCCCCTAAGAACGATCCCTCCGTCCAAGCTTGCCTCGATTCTTCCCTCTGGCACGCATGTGCTGATTGAGCGAAGCGCCATCGAAGCGTTTCTTGTGGCGCTGGAAAGGACGCCCCCCGATTGGGCTACAGTCTATGGCCATGGTCACCATGACCCCGAACATGATGAGCGGCTCTTCAACCTGAACCGCGATCGGGATGCTGCCCGCGAAGGGAACCCGGTGCTGAACTGGCGTGTGGCATTCACCTGGCCCGGAGAATTGTCGCAATTCGATCCTGCAACTCAAAGCTATGCGGTGGCGGTGGGGCCGGAGTTCAATGGAACGGGTTGGGGTATCGTTCGATTCAAACCGGAGGAATTCCCAAACAATCTGCGCGTGAGGCCGGTCAAGAAGCTCGCCGGTCGGATCCGTCGGAGTGTCGACAAAGGGGAAAAAGCTCACGTGCTGGTCGTGATGGCGGGTGTTCTCATCCCTTTAGAATCGATCATCTATGATTTCTCCCACGAGGAGGAAGGGGTGGGCCTCATCATGCCTGTGGTAAGGATTGAACAGGTGGAGGTAATTTTCAGAGGGCCGCCTGGCAACTAGATACAACCATGAAAGGGTCCAATCGAAGGACGATCTATGGCAGGATGGTCAAAAAGGCCGTCCAGCAAGGCCGCAGCGAGGTCCGCGACGCGACGAATAAGGAGCGTCATGTTTGCGGACGGGCGCGAGTTGGTGAGCGCCCAGTGTCTTGGTCGAGGCGTAACTTTTCTCACCCACCCGCCCCGAGCTGCTCTGGCAGCTCTTGCCCGGTGGTACGTTGAGTCTCTGAGCGATGCGACCTGCCTCGCGAAGCCGCTCCGGCAAGGCGGGGAACGCCGCTGGCGGATTTTTTCAGCATCCTGTTAGGAGCGAAGTTTGTTTTGCATCAGAATGGCATGGATGTCGACGAGCTGCTCTGTGCGGTCAATCGTATAAAAAATTCGCCACTCTCCTACGGCATACTTGCAGAGCCCCGGTAGGTCCTCTGCAATGGCTTCATGGCGCAAGTTGTCGACATTGGAGGCCAACCACTTGGACTTGTCGAGAAGCCGCTGAGCCATAGGCCGGTCGATGGTGGCGAGGTCTTGCGCAGTACCGGGTTGAAAGGTGAGACGGTACCAAGGCATGGGGTCTTACCAACGAAGGCCGAGCCGCTCTGCCACTTCTTCTCCGGAAAGCCGATTGCGGCTCTCCAGGGATTGCTTGAGCCGGGCTCTGAGTGCATCGCCGAGCTGGAGGCCGAGATCGGGATCTCCGATCAATTCGCGAATCCGGTCATCCACGAGTCCCTGCACCAGTTCCGTCAACTGTTCAGACGATAATGACGAAAGGTCCATGGAAGGAGAATACGGGTAGGATGGACGAAATGCAACGGGTCGGAAGGCCAATCGGCTGTGGACTGCGAAGATCGCATTATCCGCGTAGGTTTTCTTTGAAGAGGATCGCTTGGAGGCTGTCGGTGAGGATGCGCCTGAAGAAATAAGTTCAAGTCTTCGGCAGCTCGACTTTTGGAACAATGAGTGCCTGACCTACTTTGACTGAGAGTTCCTCGACGACTGTCTTCAGTCGTGCTTGCTCAGCAGGGGCCACTGTTAGGAACTCGACGCCGATGCCCTGTGATCCTGACCAGCGGACTGCTCCTCTGCTGATGTGGATAGGGATAGGTTCGCCGGGCAATTCAATGAATAATTCCACCTGCATGCCGGTAAAGGGTTGGACGACGCTTTCTAACCGGCAGCCTTTCAGCGAGAGATCCTTCACGGAAGCGTTGTATCGAAGTTTATCCCTCTGAACCAACGTGCTGGGCATTACAACCGGAAACCGGGGGAATTTTCGCACAACCATCGTGCATCCTCGTGTCTTGTGGCAGTTCCGTTACCCCGTTAAGCATGGGATGGTGGACCTCTGCCTCATCGAGCCGACAACGTAATGGGGGTATACAGGTAGCAAGCTATGTGGGCCCAGCCAACTTGTCAATGAAAAGACCGATCTGAACAGCTGCATTCACGACAAAATAGGTGTCCGCGTTTGGAACGTCACCAGTGATAGCCCCAATAACCGTAATGTCGTGGACCCCAAAAGGGAGAGTAAAAGGGTGAGGCATGAATCCCAGAGCTTCCAAAATGAAGCCCAAATCCCAAGCCGAGACCAAGGGGATAGCCATAGGAATATGGATAGGAGTACGGGATTGGTACAATATTCGTGGTGGGCCGCTCTATAAGCCGTCGCTGCAAATCCGTCGTCGCGGTAGACTGCCGATCGAGCTGACTTTTGAGTTGACTGACTGTCCCCTCTTGGGCCTGGAGTTTTCCTTCTAGCTCAGCGATTTTTTTCTGCTGTGCTTCCATGAAGGCGTTTACACAACGAGTTTGTGCGTCGTCTGTGTAATTGGAGCATTCCCATGGTACTTGGAGCGTTTCCGCTATGGATGGAAGAGGAAAGAGGACGCAGGTCAAACTTCCAGTCAAAACAAAGGCTTGCGAGAACCGATATAGGAAGACCTTCATTTTCATGGCTTCCTCTCAAGCTAGAGATTACCACGAGAGTTACTCCTTGACCAGATAGTCCGAAGCGTGAACAGACGTTCCATCGCTCCAAGTGGAGTGATGCGTGCATTTGATTTGAAGGAAGAGGACTTTTACAATGTCGCGGTCGAAAGACTGTCATAGAGGGCCGGTATATGCCTACGCGACGTACCTCCAACAAAAAAAGACAACGTAAGTCCGTTCTACCCGATCTTTCTGCTAAGCGGCGATTCCAACAGCGGCTCCTCGCGTGGTATGGGGAATATGGCCGAGATTTACCATGGCGGAAAACCTCAGACCCCTATCATATTTTAGTTTCCGAGGTCATGCTGCAGCAGACCCAAGTCGATCGGGTCATTCCCAAGTACCACGAGTTTTTGGAACGCTATCCGAGTTTCGAAGACTTAGCGGAAGCTCCCGTCGCCGACGTCAAAAAGACATGGTATCCCCTTGGATATAACATTCGCCCGGAACGGTTACATGGAATCGCCTGTGAAACGGTGGAACGATACGGCGGGAAATTACCCAACGACGGCGAGGAGTTACTCTCGTTCAAAGGTATCGGCCGGTATACCGCCGGGGCTATTCGTGCCTTTGCATTCAATGAAGATGCGCCTATTCTGGACACGAACGTGATCCGCGTCCTACACAGGGTGTTTGTCGCGGAAGGTGATCCTAAGGCACAGAAGGCGATGCTATGGGAAGTTTCGGAAACATTGATTCCCTCGGGGAAGGGATATGACTTTAATCAGGCTATCATGGATTTTGGAGCGATGGTATGCACAGCTCGTGACCCCTATTGTCTCCTCTGTCCGATGAAGTCGTTCTGTAAGACCTATCCATTCAGTCCTGCGATACGTAAACGGTGAACCGATCATGGAAATCATCGAAGTGGCGGTAGGGCTTATCTGTCGGAATGGCCGCTATTTGATCGCCCGTCGAAAACCCGGTTCTCACTTAGCCGGTTTCTGGGAGTTTCCTGGAGGCAAACGGGAAACGGGGGAATCTTTAACGGAGTGTTTGCAACGGGAACTATTTGAAGAGCTCAGTATTCGCGTCGACTTTCCTATCCCGTATCGGATCATTCGGCACGACTACATGGATCGAATCATAGAATTGCATTTTTTTCGATGTGCCATTGAAGAGGGAGACCCCGTTCCTATCGGTTGTGAAGAAATCCGATGGGTGCATCCTGAAGACCTCACGCAGTTTACGTTTCCGCCGGCAGACTACGCAGTTATCGAAGCTTTGCGTCGGGACGCGCTCGGAGTTTCTCAATGAAAGTGGTGCTCGACATTGAAACCGTCCAGGCAACACGCGACGAATGGGCCCGGCTATTGGGTAAGCCGCGTGCAAACGAAGAGTCTTATCCGGCGGAAGGGGGCTTCGATCTATTTGCAGCGGGAGCCGCCGAAGAGCACCGTCGTATGGAAGATGAGTCTTATGCGAAATCCGCATTCGATGGGACGTTCAGCCGCATCGTCTGTATCGGCCTGTTGGAATTTTCCGATCAGATGGAAGCACGTAGCGCAGTCTCCTGGTTCGGGACGAACGAACGTGAGCTACTTCGCCAATTTTGGGCGAGACTGGCCCAGGACCGTCCTACCTTGTTCATCACGCATAACGGGCTTGGGTTCGATCTTCCTTTCATCAAAAAACGGTCGATCATCAATCAAGTGAAACCCAGCCTTGATATCAACCTCGCAAAATTCCGAACTGAACCGGTCTATGACACGATGGCGATTTGGAGCAATTGGGATACGAGGGGTTGGGTCAAGCTCGACGTATTGGCCCGAGCATTACAGGTTGAAACGAAGTCGGGCAGTGGAGAACAAGTTGCCGAAATGTGGGAGAAGAGGCAAGGTCGTGAGCTCGCACAGTACTGTCTGCAAGATACCTACGTGACCTATGCCTGCTACTGTCGTATGAACTTTCGTCAGCCGCTCTCGAAGGAGATTGTCCTGCTCCAGCCTGAGTTCCATGACGTCAGTTGACCGATCAATAGATTAACGGGTCGGATAGGCTTCCGCAGATTTCTTTTTCGGAGTCAAACGGACTGCCGCCTTACTGGCCTTTAAGGCTTTCACCTCTTCCGTTCGTTGACGAAGCTCTTTTTTCATCCACGTCGTTTCCTTCTTCAGCATAGTAATCTCAGAGTCTTTGCGCTTGTTGGCCTCGCGCGCTGCTTGGAGTTCATCCATTTTCTTGTTGAGCAGTTCATCGGTGCTCAACTGAGGAGTTCCTGAATTAGCTCCACTCTCTTGAACGTCTCGTAAGGCGGATGCCTCCTGAGGCGATGCTGTTTCCATAACCTGTGCGCTTACAGGCGTAGCGGCTGGCGCCATCGGAGCAGGCTGTGACGCAGAAGCAGGGGTAGGTTTCGGTGCTCCTGTGGCGGGAAGTAAGGCCGGCATCGGTCCCTTGGCGAGGGTCTGGTAGTCGATGACCATCGTCATAGCTCCACTCCCCAAAGCGACAAAAGAGGGAGCTTTTTCAAGACGAGCGGCAGAACTGGGAGTAAATCCCGACACTTTCCTGTTTTGAGAAGGGACGATTGTCAGGTAAATCGATCCTTTATGCATATAGAGGGTGCCCGCTGTGGGTTCAGTACCTGACCCTGCCGATGGAGACACCTTGAAACCGACGATCTGCTCCGGTTTCGCTTGAGATAAGCCTTGGGCTAGCAGGGGAGCAAGAAACTCGGCGTCTTCATCGCTGAACACTCTCATCGGCTTGCTGCCACTAGCGGGCATGTTGCCGGACATCTTCTGAACGTCGTCGGTCACGACGCCTTTGATTATCTTCAGCATCGTCTGCTGGTCGATGGTGGCTGGATGACTGGCTTCAAACGACCAATCGGCGATTTCCTTGAGGTAGATAGAGCCTTTGGCATTTTTGTGAAGCTTGGCCTCTCCGGACCACATCGAGCATCCGGCCACTAACAGGCTGAGAGACATCAAAGCGCCGACATATTGGAAACCGCGGACAGTGAAATATGCTTGCATCTTGGATCTCCTCATAGGTGGTCTTGTGGCCGAGAGTTCTTCCTGTTTGACGAAGATCGAATCTGGGTGTCGAACTACCAGATACCAAGGCCCATGAGTACCATGCCGATCGCCAACCATCCGACTACTCCCACGGTAATGATTACTTCGAGCGTGATGCCGGGGTCAGACGGGTTTGGGTTGGGCTTTGGATCGGAGTCGGCAGACTTCATAACGAGAACCGAAATCTTTGATTTCAGAACAGTTGGACGACGAATGAGGAGCAAGGTTCATGCCTTCTTTGATGAAGTGACGCATTGTATTGTCGTTTAAAAGCGAGGAAATTCTTTATGTAAATTCAGTGTCAGGAAGGTCGAGATTGAAAATTACATTTCAGAAATGAGATCGAAAGGTACGTTGATAATCATAGGGTTAGCGTCAAACGATTGATCGATCAGAGGAGAGGGATCAGGTTACGGGAGAAGCCTGGTCGTAGGTCAGACCAAATGAAAGTGGATAACGAGAATACAATCAAAAAAGGTCTGGAACTGGTTGAAGGAAGCGGTCAGAAAATGTTCATTTCAGCCGTTGAACGTGCAGAATTGTTCCGAAGGCTGGGTGTTTCCCACGCGAAGTTACGTAAGTAGAGGTGGAGCACCACGGCTTGGCAGCCATGGTCCCGGTTAATTCTTCGGCGACACCTCGCCGAAGTGCGTCCTCCTTTTGCCAAGGTTTCGGAGGCACTCGTTGCGCATTGCTCTACGGTTTAATCCTTCCCCAGCAGCCTATTGCGGAGAGACAGGCAACCGTGGCTTCCTGCGTAGGCGGGTGATCTATTTCCCATAGAGGGTTGCCGCCGAAGCGTCAATGATATGTTTCGTAGTCAGAGTGCCCGGTGTAAAGTCACTGGTACTCTTATCCCATACGACCGTGATATTTCCGTCGGTTTTTCCCATTGCCTGGGTGGACGAGCGGGTCGCATCACCTTCGACCAAAATTTCAATGGTTTTGCCGATGTATCGGCGGTTGCGCTTCAAGGTAATGCTGCGTTGAATATCTACGAGTTGAGCGACACGCATGCCTTTGACTTGATCGGGGACATCGTCGGCATACTTTCTAGCCGCGATCGTATGCTTCCGCTCAGAATATTTGAAGATATAGGCGGAGTCGAATTGCGCCTGTTCGACCAGGCGAGCAGTAGCCCGGAAGTCCTCATCCGATTCGGAACAAAAACCGCAGATAATATCCGTAGTCAGTACTACATCGGGAATGGTATGCCTAATGCGCTCGACAAGCGTGAGATACTCGGCTCCCGTATAAGTTCGTCCCATCAGTTCGAGTATACGATCGCTTCCTGCCTGAAGAGGAAGATGAATGTGCTTGCAGATCCTTGGGTGTGCGGAAATAACCTCGATAAGGGCGGGGGGAAAGTCCTTAGGGTGCGGGGAGGTAAATCGTACTCTATCGATCCCTGATGTATCCGCCACGGCGCTAATCAGGTTAGCGAATTCCCAGCCTTCATGGCGGTAGGAATTGACGTTCTGGCCGAGCAGCGTGATTTGCCTGAATCCTCGGGCGGAAGCGTCACGAGCTTCAAGCAGAATGGATTTCGAATCCCGTGATCGTTCACGCCCCCTGGTATAGGGAACGACGCAGAAAGAGCAGAAATTATCGCAGCCTCGCATCACGGTGATCCAGGCGTTCACCCCGCTCTGGCGGTCCGGCATGATTCCTTCATAGGTTTCATACTCCGACAGATCGAGGGCGAACCCTTTTTGAGAGAGCCCCTGTTCTTGCGATTCAAGTGCGTGAGTCAGCAATGCTGGCAATTGTCTATATGCGTCCGGGCCCGCCAGGACGTCGATGAGCGGTTCCTTTTCCATCATGGTGCTTTTGAGATTCTGGGCCATGCAGCCGAGCACACCGACGACGAGCGGACGCTGCTTTTTCAGTGCCTTCAATGCAGAAAGATGGGCGTAGATCTTGTTGTGTGCGTTCTCCCGAATGGCGCAGGTGTTGACCAGTACGACGTCGGCTCGTTCCCGATCCTCCGTAAAGGCGAATCCTTCTTTCTTCAGCATCGAGCGAACGAGTTCGCTGTCGGATTCGTTCATCTGGCATCCGAACGTTTCGATATGAACTTGGGGGACGGTTTTCAGAATCATAGCATCGGCGCCGCAGAGTGAGATGGTTGAGAAACAGCGATAGAGCCAAACGCGCAGCGATCTGTTGCAGCCGTGATCGTGACCGGGAGGATCTGATTTTGAACATCCCCGGAATCCGTGACGGCCACCCGTGTGAAGTTCGGAGTCGTGCCGAAGCGATAGGAATCGCGAACTCCCGCTTCAAAAAGGACAGGAACGGTGCTGCCGATTTGTGTATTGTGAAAGGCCAGTCGCTTGGTTCGGTCGAGATCTAAAAGAAGATCGGCGCGTTTCTTCACCGATACTGATGGAATCCGATGCTTCAGCCGCATTGCCGCTGTCCCCGGACGAGGGGAATACGGGAATACATGCAGATAGGAGAATGGAAGATCAGTTGTGACGGCCAATGTATTCTGAAAAGCGGTCTCGGTTTCCCCGGGAAATCCTACCAACAGATCGGTTCCAAGCCCGAGGCCGGGGATGTTTACGGAAGCCGTTTCGATCAACTTGATATAACTCTTGATCGTATGGCGTCGATTCATAGCCTGCAAAATCTGATCGTCCCCGCTTTGCAAGGGGATGTGGAGATAAGGGCAGATTTTCTTCGATGAAGCGAAGAGTTCAAGCAATTCATCATTGACCGTTGTAGGCTCGATGGAAGAGATACGGATGCGTTCGAGGTCGGTTCCTCGGTCGAGCCAGCGAAGCAATGAACAAAAGTCCCTGCCTTGATGTGTGTACTGGCCGATATTCACGCCGGTCAGCACGACCTCTCGGTATCCGCGCGCGGCCAAGACTTCGACTTCACGCTGGATGTCCTCAAAAGTCCTGCTTCGCTCCTGACCCCTGGCAAACGGAATGATGCAGAAACTGCACATCGCGCTGCAGCCGTCTTGTATTTTGAGCAATGCGCGCGTCGAGTCTGGCTCCGCAAAGTGGGGCAGATCGAAGTCTCCGCGCGCGATCGATTTCGTATGCCGAATCTCCGCAATAGATCGTTTGCGTAGCTCTTGGGCCGGCGGAAGGTAGGCCGGCAGATCGAGCTTGAATTGGTGGCCCACGATGAGATCGATCCCAAGGTGCTGTTTGAGACGTTCCATTCCTGTTTGGGCGTAGCACCCGGTCACGGCGATAAAAGCATGGGGAGAGTGTTTCAGGGTCTTCCGAATCAGATATCGCGATGTCCGTTCGGCGTCTTCCGTAACCGAACAAGTATTGAGCACAAGAAGATCGGTCGGCTGGCCGAACTCGACGAGCTCGAATCCCTTTCGTTTGAGCCCCTCCCCGAGGATCGAGGTTTCGGCTTGATTCAAACGGCAGCCGAGCGTATGAAGAGAGGCGCGAGTCGTCATCATAAGGTTGACATTATAGGAAGATCATGCGCGTTCCGGCAAGGTTGCATATTGCGGCTAGGGCCGCCGAGATGGTGAGACGGCAGTGTCCCCGAGAACGCCGCTGGCGGACTTTTTCAGCATCCCGCTAATCTTTTTCCAGTCGCGGGGGAGAGCGTGAAGATCAACCATGTGCGTGCTCTCATCGTGTTGGTGCTTACAGGTTTGCTCTTGAGCCCTCCTGTAACGGGAGAAACTATAGGAGGGCTTCCCGTCGAGCCTGATCTCAATACACGAGTTGATGAGCTGTACGACCATGAAGCCCGTCTCTTCATCATACTGTATTCCCTTGATGGAAATGGCAAAGTCGACTATGTCACGGCCCGGCTGGTTCAGGAGTATTCCCGCAGTAGCTATGGCAACCCCATCTACCAGACCGAGGCCCAACCGCTGTTCTACTGGTGGAACCACATCATGTGGAACGATCCGGAGCAGGATGGGGTCAATGGCAATGAAAAGGTCTATCAGGAAAATACCGACTTCGATATCTCGCGATATAAACCTTGTTTGTTCAACGGACAGCCCTGTTAGCTGCTGAGCCAATCGGTGCAGCCCAACCCGCAATTTTTGTGATTCTGCTGAGCAAGAGTCGGTGACGGTGGTATTCTGCGTTGCAATTGAAGATCAATCCGATACGGTGCGTTGGTCTGCCTATTCAACCCATCCCTGCACGAGTGAGTTCCTGTGAAACAAGGCTCTTTTAATCTCGCCGGTTTGATGAATCGGCGCATCCTCGTGATGCTGCCGTTGGGGTTTGCCTCCGGCCTCCCTCTGGCACTCACGTCAGGGACCTTACAAGCCTGGCTGACGGTGGAAGGCGTCGACCTCAAGACCATCGGCATTTTCACGATGGTCGGCCTTCCTTATACGCTCAAGTTCTTGTGGGCCCCTGTCATGGATCGTGTCATCCCTCCTTGGTTCGGCCGGCGGCGTGGTTGGATGGTCCTGACACAACTCTGTGTCGCGATCGGGTTGGTGCTTATGGCAGCGACCAACCCGCGGATTCACCCTGGATGGATGGCGGCTTATGCTGTGCTCGTTGCATTTCTTGCCGCGTCTTTGGACATTGTGTTTGATGCCTACCGGACGGAAACGCTCCATTCTCACGAACGCGGATTGGGGGCCGCCGTGTGGGTGAACGGCTATCGAATCGCTCTTTTGGCCTCCGGAGCCGGCGCGTTAGTCCTTGCCGATCATGTGGGGTGGCAGATGACCTATCTGGCGATGGCGGCCGTCATGCTGGCTGGCGTAAGTATCGTGTTGATCAGCCCGAACCCCACATTCGTCGCCGAGGCCCCAAAGAGTATGAGAGAGGCAATCGGCGCACCACTGGCGGAGTTCTTCGGACGATCTGATGCGTTGGGCTTCTTGGCCGTGATCATTCTCTATAAACTGGGAGATGCGTTTGCATCGGCGCTCCAGACGGCCTTCCTGATCGGAGGACTCGGCTTTTCCACCACGGATGTAGGCGCTGTGAAGGGACTAGGGGTTTTTGCGACATTGTTTGGCGCTTTCTTTGGGGGACTGTTGATGACCAGGTCCGGACTGGTGCGCTCCCTATTGATCTTCGGTGTCTTACAAGCGGTCTCAAACTTAGGTTTCGTCGTCTTGGCGTTGATAGGCAAAAACGCGAGTGTCCTCACTGCGGCAGTCATCATCGAAAACGTGACGGGAGGAATGGGCACAGCTGCGTTCGTCGCGTTGGTGATGTCGCTCTGCGATCCCCGGTATACGGCGACTCAGTTCGCGCTACTGTCCTCGTTAGAGGCATTGGGAAGAGTCTTTGCCGGCCGCCCATCGGCGGATGTCGTCACTCTGGTCGGATGGACACATTTTTTTATCTTGACCGTGGTCGTGGCGTTGCCTGGTCTCTGGGCCGTTTGGCGGGTGCGACGGTCCATTGAGTCGGAACAGAAAACTGGTGCGCACACCTCCATCGTCGAACCCGCAGCTTCGCCGGTTTCCGAACGGTTATGACGGCACCACGCCGAGTTTTTGCTCCAACATTGTTTCCTCTCAGACGCCATGGCCTATGTGGACGGAATTCCGGTTAAATTGATGGCCGAGGTAGTTCGCTAGTCTGACCATCTCCAGGGTAAAAGTTTTCATCGGAGTATCATGAGTCTTCTTCGCTTGAGTGTGATCGTCGGTGCACTTGCGGGGGCGATCGGTCTGGCTTTGTCGAACCCGACGATGGACGACTATTTGCGATTTGTTGAGCAAGAATTGGGCAAGGCAATAGACCGAATGGACCAAGGCACACCGACCCGAGAGCAACAATTTATTCGGCAAGTGTTTCGGTTGCAAAGCAAGAAGCTCTTGGAATCAGTGGTTCGTCCGAATACCGCACGACACAATTGGGGGATTCTCAGTCAGTATGAAACACACATAGCGGATACGAAAATCGTTGTGGTCGGTCTCGGCGGTCGATTCGTTCCTCTTCAAGGTGTCGAGGAGGCGACTCTGAAAATCGGGCGAATGGCCTTCTAAGAAAGAAAAAATGGCCAGGGTAATCTGGCGGAGGCTGATTCTATCGGTTATTTCTGTGGATAACCTCGCTGATGAGTGATTAGAATTGGCCATGATATTCGCGTTTCGACTATTCACAGCCTTTCCTCTGATTTCCCAAAGATCCACAATACTTGGTGTTGACAAAAATTCATGATAGCTATATGTAGCTGCCCATTGGAATTAAATGAACTCCAGGTGTCTTAAGTCGCATAATCTGATGACTCTGACCAACCTATTATTCACAGTTCTTTTCCCCTCTGAGGAGGCCCACCGTGAAAATTGATCGAAGATTTACCCGTCGCGGCCAGAATCCCTACGAGGGGATCACCTTT
>CAZPNQ010000093.1:0-15399 GCA_964587955.1 uncultured Nitrospira sp. | reverse complement strand
CCCGACCCCTACGTTGCGAACGTAGTGCTCTCCCAACTGAGCTAGCCCCCCACCTCGGAAAATCGGTAACGCGACCCATGAAGCCCGCAGGGTTTGCTGCATATGAGCATGCAGTCTGTTGCTGCGGTAGAAGAACGGGGAGGAATATCGGGTCACATTTCCCGTGCCGCATTATACACAACCCGCGACTGAGACTCTAGCAGTACCTTGACGCATACGAATACTGACCTGTTCTTTTCATAAGGGCGGTTGATATCAGACCAAACAATTGATGCTCTCGATCAATTCTGTATGCCAGCTAGCACCTTACTGGAACCTCTGGGTTTGGCTTGATGACAAGGAATCATTCGATGATTGCTGATCTGAGACTTGCTGCCGGATGTGGAGACCGGTGGTTGGCCGATGGAACCAGACCGACGACATGATCCTCTAGCGGTAGATCACGCGCACACGTTTGAGGAAGTCTTCCAGCTGCACGATGTGCTGTTCGATTGTTATGCGGTCTTCCAGCTTTGCCGCGCGTTCCAGCCCCGCCCCGATTTCGGTAATCCGATCGAACCCGAATCCGCCTCCGTCGCCTTTCATACGATGGCCTAGGGTTTGAGCAGTCCTGAAATCTCGCTTGTTCAGCGCGTCTCGAAGTATTCGAACATCATTCTCCCGGTTCCCGAGGAAGATCGGCACAATTTCTTCAAGGTCGCGACTAATCTCCACTGTGCATTGGTCTATTGGTTCAGGATGGGAAGCAGACATCTCTAGAGATGCTCCTTGTACGCACGAAGCACTTCCAATAACGTGGATTTCTTTATGGGCTTCGTGAGATGCGTATTGCAGCCTGCTTCAAAAATGCGAACCCCTTCTTCCTTGAGAGCCAACGCGGTAAGAGCGATGATCGGTGTGGGAGGGAGGTCATGATCCCGCTCCCATGAACGGATGGCCCTTGTCGCGGCATAGCCGTCCATCACGGGCATTTGTACGTCCATCAAGATGATGTCGTAATGAGCGGATTTGAATTTGTCTAGCGCAACTGCGCCATGTTCAGCCACGTCGAGAAAGCAATCGGTTTGCTTCAGATAGGCCCGGACCAGTAATTGATTGTCAGGGGAATCTTCAACCAGTAAGACCCGCATGGTTCGGCGTGAAGCGACCGACGATGGCGCCGTGACTTCTGCGCCCGTCGGTGGCGTTCCTTTTGTCCTGCCGAGGGCGATCCCGATTGTTTGCAGAAGATCGGACCGCCGGATGGGTTTGATGAGATACCCGCCAAGGCCGAGGTCATACGTCCGGGCGATATCGTCCGCCCAACGATCCGATGTCAGCATAATGATCGTGGGACGATTCCCGTTGAATGAGGATTTCAGTTGTTCCACGACCTGAAAGCCGTTCATCTCAGGCATGCGGCAGTCGAGGAGCAACAGCTCGTACGCATGTCCTCGTTCGGATGCACTGCGGAGTTCGTCCAACACGGCTGTCCCGTCGTTCGCTTCCACCACCTGCGCGCCCCAGGCACTCAGCAATTCACGGAGTATGAGGCGATTGGTGGGATGATCGTCTGCGACCAAAACTCTAACTTCGGCAAGATTGATCGGTGTTGCAGATTTCTGATGGGGCGGGTCCGTTTGAATCTGAAACAAGATGGAACAGTAGAAGGTGCTTCCCGCTCCCAATGTACTCTCGGCCCAGATCCTCCCATTCATTCCTTCGACGAGACGTTTGACGATCGCAAGGCCAAGTCCTGTTCCCCCGTATCGCCTGGTCGTTGACGCATGTGCCTGCGTAAAGCTGTTGAAGATCGAGCCGAGTTGTTCGGGAGGGATGCCGATGCCGGTGTCACTGACAGAAAACCGTACGGCACCCGAGATAGTCCGGTCAGGATCGTTCGTGACGCGAACCACAATGGAGCCTTGGTCGGTAAATTTGAGGGCGTTACTGATCAGATTGATCAATATTTGTGTCAGTCGTGTCGGATCACCCACCAAATAGCAAGCCACATTCCGATCCACATGGCAAGCAAGTTCCAGACCTTTCTCGTTGGCTCGCATCGCCAACATATCGATGGCCTTGTCGATGACTTCGTACAGGTCGAATCCGACTGATTCCAATTCTAAGCAGCCGGCTTCGACCTTGGAAAGGTCCAAAATATCGTTGATAAGATTCAAGAGTGTGCCGCCTGCTCGCCTGAAAATGCGCAGGTATTTTCTTTGGTCGGGTGTCAGCGGAGTATCCCAGAGAAGATCGGCCATGCCGATGATGGCATTCATAGGGGTGCGGATTTCGTGACTCATGCTGGCTAGGAATTCGCTCTTGGCGCGGTTGGCTACTTCGGCGGATTCCTTGGCGATACGGAGAGCCTGTTCCACCTCGTGCCGTTCGGCCGCGTCTAAAGCTAGGGTTGCCATGGTTGCGAGTAAGCTGACGAGGTATCGTTCATGCCGACTCCACCGTCGAGGTGCGCCGACTGACTCGGCACAGAGTATGCCGACAAGCAGTCCATTCTGCCTGATCGGTGCACTCAACATGGCTTCGATACGGAAACGAGACACATAGGAATGCGTGAGTTTCGTGAATTTTTGATCTCGGGAGACATCGTGAACTGCAATGGCATGATGTTCACGAGTCAGCGATCGAAGATACTCAGGATCGTGTGAAGATTGAAATACGAAAGAAGGGCAAGAATGGCGCCGTCCGGATACGCAAAGGTCAGTCAATTCGATTGAAGCATGATCTTTGGAAAACAGCCAGATGCTGGCGCGTTTGACCTGCACCAAGCTGCAGCATGCTTCTGAAAGCGCTCGAAAGACACGGGACGCGTCGCCGCTGTTCAAGGCCTCACATTGCGCCAACTTGCGGAGCGTCCCTTGATACTGCTTCAGGAGAGAGATCGCACTTTGTTCTAAGGAAAAGAGTGTGTGTTGGGAGGACTTTCGATTGTAGGCAGTGATGGTTTGTCCGGTCCTGGAATGAGAGCGCCGAAAGGAACGCCTGGTTACCGCGGTTTGGTCTTGAGATCCTCCACGTGGTCGGGGTGACATGTGGATATCAATGCTCAGCGAATAGTTGGGGGCGGTTTCTAGTCGCTGTGTGAGTCTTGAACCAGCGACAGAATACTGGCTGATTTGGTCCGATTGCGTCCTTCTTGCTTCGCTTGATAGAGCGCCTGATCCGCGGCCTTGATGAGATCAGTCGGGGTAGAGTTTCTGCTGGGGATCATACAGGCGTACCCAACGCTGATGGTGACGAGTTCGCCGTCCGCATGCTTCATGCCAAGGGATTCGACTCGGCGACGCAAACTTTCCGCGATCTGTGCTGCGCCGTCGATGCCCGTACCTGGCAGAACAGTGACGAACTCATCTCCGCCATAGCGGGCAACCAAATCACCGGGACGATTGACGGAGCTGGAGATTGCCGCAGAGAGCTGTTTGAGACACTCATCGCCGGCTGTGTGGCCTTTGGTGTCGTTATAGGTCTTAAATCGGTCGATATCGAACATGATCAAAGATAAGGGAGTCGACTCACGTGCCGCTCTCCGCCATTCCTGGTCCAGAAAATCATCGAACTGGCGTCGATTCGTGATCCCTGTCAATCCGTCCAAGCAGGAGAGACGCAGCAACATCTGATTGGCTTCTTGCAGTTGGCGCATGACATCAAGGAGTTCTTGCTCACGTGCGCGCCGGCGGTCGATTTCGTGGACAAGCCGGAGGACCGACCGTACCCTGGTCAGGAGCTCGATCTTGTTGACCGGTTTGGCGACATAATCCATAGCTCCGGCGGCAAACGCGAGTTGAAGATCGACCGGATCCGTCTTGACGGTCACCATAATAATCGGAGTATCTCGGAACCGGTCAGCGGTTTTGATTTGGCGGCAAGCTTCGATGCCGTTCATCTGCGGCATCAGAATATCCATGAGAATCAGATCGACCCGCGCAACGCCTTGCTTACCTCCGTCGAGGCCGAGATGCCTGAACGCGGCGGCAGCGGAATCCGCTGTCAGAATGTTTTCGTAGCCGGCAGCCGACAGAATGGCTTGTAACAGGAGCCGATCGTCTGCAGAGTCGTCGATGATAAGAATGCTCATGCGTTCACACGGTCTTGAGGAATGAAGCCTGGGAAATCGTAGCAGCTAGTCTTGATAAACGCCAGGATAAAGCTTTTTGAGGCAAGGTTGACAGAGTCCATGGCTAAACTCTGCTTCGGAATGTTCGCCGATGTATTCTTCGAGTTGTTGCCAGAATCCTCCGTCATTGCGTATTTTTTTGCATGAGGCGCAGATCGGAATCAGCCCGCGAAGCACCTTGACCTCGCGCAGGGCGCGTTGGAGTTCTTCATTCGTGCGGCGAAGCTCTGCTTCCCGCGCCTTGCGGCAATCCATCTCGTTCTTCAATGTAAGTGCCGAAGACACGCGGGCGAGTAGCTCCACCCCGTTCACCGGTTTGTTGATGTAATCCATCGCCCCGGCCGAGAACGCTTCCCGTAGGTTATTGAGATCATTCTGGGCCGTCACCATAATGATCGGAATATCCCGAAGATGGGCCTGTTGCTTGATTCGACGGCAGGCCGCTACGCCATCGATACCAGGCATGAGCACATCCATCAGAATCAGGTCGATATTGATCGCGACGTGCGCACTGTCAAGGTGTAAGATCGTAAACGCTGCATCGGCCGACTCGACCGTGATGATCTCGTCATGCCCTGCCTTGGTCAGAATAGAACGAAGTAATAGATGTTGGTCGGGAGAGTCATCAACTATGAGGATCGCCATACCCTACTTAACGGCTCAACCGGAATGAAACTAAAGTCACGACGGGATTGATTGAGTATAGCAAACGACTCTGGAGACGGATCAGGCAAGCTTGCTTTTCACTATGTCGCTGACTTGCTTGCCGTCGACGGGCTGCCCGGCGAGGCGAGCCATGACGGTTTTCATGACGGTCCCCATATCCTTGAGTGTGCGGGATCCACTTTCCGCGACAACCGATGTGACAATAGCCTCGATCTCTTGAGAGGAAAGCAGTGTAGGGAGGTAGGACTCGATAATTTCGATTTCCTTCCGTTCTTTGGCCGCCAGTTCCATCCGTTGGGCTTTTTCAAATTGCTCGACGGATTCCCGGCGTTGTTTGACGAGCGTCGTCATCACACGGCTCATTTCAGCATCATCGAGGTCTCGCTTCAGTTCGACTTCTTTGTTCAACACCGCGGCTTTGATCATACGGATGACATCCATGCGAAGTTGATCGCGGGATTTCATCGCAAGCTTGAGGTCTTCGGTCAACCGGTTAGACAGTGACATGGGGCAGCCTCATGGGTTAATACGTTGGGTAGGAAGCATATCTTCTTGATTTCAGTGAGTCAACAAGAGGGATTGGAATCGTATCCAATAAAGAAACGGTATGATACGACTCGAATCGAACGATGCTCAATGATGAAGGGAGGATAGGATGTCGGAGAAGGCAATATGGCAGATGGGACACAGGAGTGAGTGGATTGCTGCTGGCATGGGAATACTGCTGGTCGCGGGAGGTTGCGCCGGCGAATCGCCGACGCCTGCGCCGACAGTCACGCCGGCCCAGGTTCGAGGCGATGCCGATAAAACGTTCGACAAGCTAAAAGAAGAAGAGAAGAATCGCGCGGTAGGCTCTCAAGTCGCTCCCTACTGATTCGTGTTGAGTGTCCGGCGGGAAAGTTGTCGTAAGGCTTTCAACAACGGCAGTTCCCATACCAGCCGATGATGGGCGCGTTGCTCAACTTCACGGGGCTCATGAAAAGTTCTAAGAAGTATTGCCGAGACGAGTAAGCGAAGCAGACCTGAAATAAAGAAGATAAATGGGAGGTTGGAAACAGGCTCCAGCGACAGGGATCCAGCCTGTAGCTTACCCGGTATCGTGGCGATCAATACACTTCCCAGCAATGTTCCCATGGCCCATCCTATAGCATTGACGATGCTCGAAACGGCAACGGCTTTACCGCGATCCATCGGCTGTACTGCGTCGAAGACGTAGTTGTTCAATCCGAGCCCTAGTCCTGCCCACACCACGCCTCCGAAGAAATTCACCGTCACAAGAAACGGCCACGATGTTCCGAACACATATAACATCGGCAGAAATGCAACCAGCAGCCCAGTGAAGGTGAGTAACGCCTTATTTCCAAAGCGATCGCCAAACTGTCCCCAGGCCGGCAAGGTCAGGAATTGCCCGATGATGCCGGCTGCCAGCCAGGCTCCATATTGCCAATGAGCGAGGTGAAGGTCTTCCAGCAGGTAGATGACGAAGAACGGACCGGCAACCAGCACAGCTGAGTGCATGAGTCCTGAAAACAACAGGAAGTGGCGAAAGTTCTTCGACATGCCTGTTTGGAGAAAGACTAAAAATCCTGAGGGATTTCCTCCCGACTCGTGCACTGGCAAATCGCGGATTTTATGTAAAAGGAGGGCGGATGCACTGCGGCAAAGACCGGCTGTGAGGAACATCACGGCAAAACCGACCCAAAGATGTTGCCGTTGCTCGAAAAGGCTTAACAGCGCTCCGGCCAGACAGAGCGCGAGAAAACTGGTCATTGCAATCGTTCGTGCTCGTTTGGCGAAATACATGCCCCGTTCGTTGGGCTCAAGCAAGTCAGTGATGAGGCTATTCCATACCGGAGCGGTGAAATGCGTGAAGGTGAAATATACGGCGACCGCTGCAATGAGGAGCCAAGGTCCTCGATCGGGCCAGAGTAGCGGCAATGCCAAAATCGGAACCCAGGAGAGAGATTGCCCGATGATACCCCAGTAGACTTGAGACGCTCGGTTGGGGAACCAATGGGATACTTTGACCGAAACTAACTGGGCCCATGTACCCAGGAGTTGGGGAATGGCGGAGAGGACGCTCAATTGAAATGGTGTCGCGTGGAGAAGCAGGGCAAAGGCGGACAGATAGTGCTCACCTGCGCCTTGGGCAATGGCATGGAACATCCCATCTCGAATACCGAAACGTCGACCGGATTCGTGTGGATTGGAAGAGGGGGGCTGACCCTCAGGAGGGTCCACTGCTGAGCGTAGTGGTGCTGGTTGAACGGTCATGCTTGAGAGTCAGCAGCACTCTACCATAGAACAAACATGGCGCAAGAATAGATGAAATGATGGCGTGTAACAATTGACCCCTACGATGCGTCTCAGTACGATACCTTTTATGACTGGAGTTGTTCCGACATGGAGAATGGCAGGAGGCTGGGGGGCAGCCATTGTACTTTGCGTCGGCATGTTCCCTCTACCGGCAGGGTCGGCTAAGGATCTGCTCATTCCCAAAGTGCAAGAGAACACAGAGATTGGGCCGACTCAAAGTCCGTCGTTCGATGAACAAAAAAAGGACATTCCGCAGTCGCTTTTTACCTGGATCACGATCGCCAAGGGCTTTGAAGTGGAGTGGGATACGTTTGGACGAAAAGGGTGGTATGCCCAGGATCCACGATTGAAACCGATCGAATCGGGTTCGGTATTCATGCCGGAAATTCCGGCTATCTATATCGTTTTTGAAGTGGCACCTTTGGAAGATCCGGCGCAGTTTGCGGTGTTGTGGTCCCTGGAACAGACGGATGGCAAGTTGAAAGAAGTAGGGAAGGACGCGCTCGAAGTACCGGGCCATGAACGATATGGATACCTTGAGTTGAAACGGCCAGGTGAGAGATGGGCAATAGGCAAGTATGTGGTAAAAATCTACATTACCTCGTTAGGGCAACAGCCGTTTCACGCGGTGAATCAGGTCGGTACGATGCATTTTACCGTCATGGATACTGCCTCTACCGTGCATCCTGAAAAGAAACCTTCAACGATATATGGAAATTAAAAGGAGCCTCATGGGAGACCGTGTCAGGGTTACTGATCCTGAAAAGCTGGCACTGCTGTACGAACGATTTCGAGATGTCTGTTTGGTCGAAAAGGAAGTGTGGAAGGAGATTTTCATGCCCCGAGACGTGTCTCAAGGGCCGGTGCGGACCAACGTGCAAGACCGATATGAAGTAGAAATTGAGGACCCTCGCGTTGAGACCACACTTGACGCCAATATCACTCTAGGGACGGCCGCCTTGGGAGCGGCCATCCAAGAGTATCATCAAGCCATCGCGTTTTATCGAAAAGTTTAGAAACGACGCGAAGCCGTTACGACATCAGCGGTCGATTCAGTTACACCGACATCCGCTGCAGGGCTGCGATCCGTTCCTCCATCGGTGGATGAGTGGCAAAAAGTTGCATGAACCCGGATGTCTTGCCCGAGATTTTGTAGGTCGCCAACGGATCTTGCGTACCGTATTCGGGCTGGGCTCGATTGACCCACCGATTGATTGATTCCAGAGCTGATATCATCGCACCCTTGCCATACACGCGCGCCGCAAACGCGTCCGCACCGAATTCTCGGCGGCGGGAATGCCAGCTGACCACCAGCATGGCGAGAAACGATAAGACAACTTGCAACAAGATATAGACGACAAAGGCAAGAATCGGATTCCCCGCATTGCCTTCCTCCCGGTCTCCGTGGGGTTGCCCGACAATCTGTGCCAGAAAGTTACTGATGTAGTACACGAACGTATTCATCAGCCCCGAGAGGACGGTCGTCGTAAACATGTCTCCGTTATAGACGTGTCCCATCTCGTGAGCGAGCACCGCCTTCACTTCATCTTCTTTGAGGTTTTGCAGCAGCCCGGTAGACACAGCCACCATTGAATTATTCTTACTCGGGCCGGTGGCAAACGCATTGGGATCCGGCGACTCATACACCCAAACCTCCGGCATGGTGATGTGAAGCCTCTGAGCGATCTCTTGGACTGATCCGTAAATAACGTGCTCAGCGTGCGACCGGGGTTGAGTGATTTGCTGACAACTCAGCATCGCACGCGCCATCTGCTTGGAGAATGCCAAGCTGATGAACGCACCACCGAATCCGATGACCAATGACCAGACCAAGAGCTGTTGATTGAACACTCCCCGTACGTCGATCCCGAACGCAGGCAGGACGACGTTTATCAACAGATTGGCCGTGATTGAAAGCGTGATGTAGATGAGGAAGTTTGCGATCAGAAACAGGCCAATTCCTTTAAGCCACTTCATCGAACTCCTCCTTCGCGATAAGTATTCGCCGAAGAACGCTAACCCAAACAGACTCACCCGGCATTATACACAAACTTATTCACGTAAAGTTACCGGGCTGAACGATTCACCTGCTTTATCAAAATAAGGAGATGTTTTGTAAAGTCAAGGCATTCAGAAGTCCATGAAAGTACAAGGATATGTTGACCCCCCGTCATGGTTCCTGCTAGAAGTCTCCATGGGAATCCACATCAGATTATTGTTGATCCTAGGTGTAGTAAGCTGGATTGTCGCGATATCTTCGTTAAAAGGACCAGCGGCAGACATCCCCACGCTAAGTCTCCCGACCGTAGTTCCCACTTCGCCTGATGGAGTTCAAAGAACTATGGGGATTCTTGACAGCTCTCCCAACTCTTTGGTCGGAAGTTAAGCAATGGATCCTACTCCGACAGTCGTGTCTTCCAAACACGAGTTGCTTCGTGATCTGCTCAAACAGGTCTCCCGTCTCTTCTACACGACCTTGGTCATCGTTCCCGCGAATGTACGTGATCAAGTGGGAGTGGCATATCTGTTTGCCCGAGCTGCCGATACGATCGCCGATACGGAGCTGATCGACCGATCGCGTCGCTTAGGGTTCCTCAATCGCCTCAGAGAACAATTTATCGGCGAGCAGATCGATTGGGCTCAGATCGGTGCTATTCAACAGGCTGTAGCACCTATCCAACAACATACCGCCGAACGAATTCTGCTCGAACGGTTGGACCAATGTTTCTTGCTCTTTCTCGACTGTTCATACGACGATCGACGCAGGATTCAACGGGTCATGACAACCCTCACGCGGGGAATGGAAATAGACCTGAGTGTGTTCCCTGGAGCTTCCGCGGCCGATCTCACCGCTCTTAAGACGTTCGATGATTTAGACGGGTACATCTACCATGTGGCCGGCTGTGTCGGCGAATTCTGGACCGATCTCATGTGTGCCCATCGCAAGGCATTGGCACACTGGGACATTCAACAGATGTCGGAGGCCGGGGTGCGATTTGGAAAGGGCCTGCAATTGACGAACATCCTCAAGGACATCGCCCATGATCTACAAAAGGGGCGTTGTTACATTCCCGAAACGATGCTTGTTGAGGCTGACTTGAAACCGGAAGACCTGCTCGATCAGAAAAATCTTCCACGCCTAAAACCTGTACTGAGCAAGCTCGTTCGCCTGGCAGTCGAACACCTCGATCATGGTTGGCTCTACACCATGGCGATTCCGCGTTATGAAACACGGTTACGACTTGCTTGCATGTGGCCGATCCTCTCAGCCGGAGAATCGCTCAAGCTCATCATGAATTCTCCGGATCTTTTAGATCCCGCCGTGAAAATCAAAATACCCCGCAGTAAGGTTTATCAGATCATGGCCATGTCGACAGGCACTGTGGCTTGTGGATATGCCGGGACCGCTTACTGGGGGCACTTGCGAAAACAAATCGTGTGAGGGATCATGCCATCGGAGAACAAGGCCGATTTACTTGTGAAATGACTGCACTGCGCCTACGGTATGAATTCTTCTCCCTCGGCACTGTAAGCCATCACCAAACTGCACGCCGCAAATACTACGCCTGTCGTCTCAACTTATGGTGCGAAACTCCGACGTTTCGTCTACTTCTTTTGCGGCTCTAATAGTTTGTCGCCCTTCTTGAAGACAACGTAAATCGCCTGTGATGGGCAGGCATCCAGACAGAGCCGGCAGCTTTCAAGGCAGCGAGATGGGTCGAACTTGTAGGGAGGGGTCGAGAGCCACGCGCTGGTTGGACATATCGGGACACAGACCGCCTGATGCATGCAGCGGTCGGGATGGCGAACGAGATGATCACGAACGACCAACATGGGTTTGACTCCTTCAAAGAGACCCTGCGAGAAGATCTCGAACATGTTCTTATTCGGTAACGTGCTCACTGCCATGCCTTCACGAGTTCTTTGAGCCGTTCTTTGAGCTCAGGAATCTGTTCCAGATTGTTGTGAATCGCGCCAAGAATCTTTTCGAGTCTGGCGGATCTTAACGCGTCCTTGTCTTGCTTCGTTAATCGATCGTACTCTGCATACGCTGCGGAGTGTGTCGGCTCAAGCAGGGCGCGAGCGGCGATCAGAGCCTGTCCGAGCGCCCAGGGTTCAGGCGCAAGCGGAGGAACAACAGCAAAGGAGGCATCGGTAAACACAATCACCGCGGCTCCCGATTGTCCTGTCAACGGAATGATGTCCTTGATCGTCTTGTCGTGGCAAGCGTCCCAGCTCAGCAACAAGCCGGGAAACCGCCGGGTGAAGGCCACTTTCTCCATGTTGGCCTTCCATTTTTCTTCTGTCGACATGTCAAATAGAGTAGGGTCGTCTTACGGCTTCTTGATGGGGGCCAGTCGTTCCGGAGCCGGATGGTCGGGCATGAGTAGTCGCGTGACGATCTCGCCCTTCACAACATGTTGTTCCATGATCTCTGTCACATCGGCTTCTGTACCGACCCAATACCACACTCCCTCGGGATAGATCACCACACTGGGGCCCAGTTCGCAATGGTCAAGGCAGCCGGCTTTATTGGCACGTACCAAACCTTTGAGGTTCAACCGCTTTGTTTCGCTCTTGAAATGCGCGTGAAGCTTTTCCGAGCCCAAATTTGCGCAACAGCCGCGCGGGTCATCTTTGGAACGCTGGTTCGTACAGACGAAAATGTGTCGTTGAAATGGTGGCATACGGTCAGGTCGCTACACCGGCATGGTAAGAGTATTGAGCCGTTCCATCAATAGCGTCACATCCTGAACGCTTAAAAACGGAGATTGCTGTTGGGTTCCCAAAATGGTCATGATTTCCTGCAAGCGCAATGACGCGCGCCGGAACTCATCGCCCTTCGAGAGTTCCGATCCTTGACCGGTGCTCAGTTTGTCGAATTCGCCTCGAATGTCACGAAAATCCCGCTGCAGGTTCTTGTGCATCGAACAAGGGACACAATACCATTTGGGATTCTGATCCGATGACGGAGACAGACGATCGTAGGACCTGCCGAAAAAATCTTTCCCCAGCGAGAATTTCATAAGTGGGCTCGCGGCAGATCCGCAAGCTTGACACGATTCATTCCAGGAGCCCATCTTTACCTCCCTCGATGACATTGACGGTCCTATCTTACAATAGGCTTTTCCACACTGTCCACGGGCAGACCACTCAAATCATGCTGGATAGCGGTATAATGGCGTGAAGGATACGCAAGGCATACTGTCGGGAGGGGGAATCGAATGATCATCGGCATCCCGAAAGAAATCAAAGATCAAGAATATCGTGTCAGCCTCACGCCGGATGGTGCAACGGCTTTGCATCAGAGCGGACATGACGTGTGGGTTGAATCGTCCGCCGGGCACGGCAGCGGATTCAGCGATGACGAATACCGCAAGGCCGGGGCACTGATCGCTCGTTCCAAAAACGAGGTGTTCGAAAAAGCCGATATGATTGTGAAGGTCAAAGAACCGTCGCTCTCCGAATGTCCGCTCTTCCGTCCGGGTCAGGTCCTCTTCACTTATTTGCATCTGGCCGCCCTTCCGGATCTGACGAACGCTTTGATGGCGACGAAGATTACGGCGATCGCGCGTGAGACGGTTGAAGCCGCGGACGGTAGCCTGCCGATGCTGAAACCGATGAGCGAAATAGCCGGACGGCTGTCGATACAAATTGGCGCACAATATTTGGAACGGTCTTATGGAGGCCGGGGAGTATTATTGGGGGGGGTACCCGGAGTCGAGCCGGGGAAAGTTGTCGTGCTGGGTGCAGGCGTAGCCGGGATGTCCGCGGTACGGATTGCGGTCGGGATGGGAGCGCAAGTGACCGCACTCGATTTGAATGTTGAACGATTGCAAAAGTTGGACGATCTTTATCACAGCCGACTTATTACCCGTATTTCAACGAGGTCCGCCGTCGAGCAAGCGGTGGTCGAAGGAGATGTGGTCGTAGGCGCCGTGCTCGTGCCTGGGGCCCGCGCGCCAAAAGTGGTGGACCGAGCCCTGGTTGCACGGATGAAACCGGGGTCTGTCATCGTCGATATCGCAGTCGATCAAGGCGGATGCTTTGAAACGACACGGCCGACGACTCACTCCGACCCGGTCTATGTGGTGGATGGTGTGACACATTATTGTGTGACGAACATGCCCGGCATTGTGCCCCGAACGGCAACCTTGGCCTTGACCAATGCGACGTTGCCTTATATAGTGCGCCTCGCTTCTGACGGTGTCGATCGAGCGATCCATTCGGATCCGGGGTTGGCTCGTGGCGTGAATGTGATGGACGGAAAAGTGACCTGTCGGGCCGTAGCCGACGCGCACGGGTTGCATTTCACTCCCATCCTGTAAGAGAATCGCAACCTTCCCGGGGGTGATTGATGTCGGGGCGTAGCGCAGCCCGGTAGCGCACTGCGTTCGGGACGCAGGGGTCGGAGGTTCAAATCCTCTCGCCCCGACCAACTTCCATCCCGAAAGAGGCTCTCCCGTTCCATGCTCCGCCCAGCCATCATGCCTTGCCCTTTGCAAGCTGCTTTTCGACAGCCTCTTCCAGGACAATCCTGACCCAATTGGACGTGGTACGATGTTGGCTCTTCGCGCATTTTTTAATGTCGCTTTTGAGCTCCTTCTCCATCCGTACCCCCATAATGGTCTCTGAGATGATTTCTTGGGCGGACATCGGTATCACCTCCCTCATAGATCCGAATGTACCACCAGCGCTCAACTATGTCAAACATTGTTTAAAATAATAAAACGCTGAGGATTCCAAGCGTGCCAAACCTACGTTTTCTTCTTGGGCCGTCGCTTCTCCACGACCTCTTCCAAGACCAGACGAACCCAGTTCGATGGGGTCCGTCGTTCAGCATCCGCGCATTCCTGGATTGCTTCCTTAAGCCAGACCGGCATGCGGACTCCCAAAGTGGTTTCAGAGAGTTCCTGTTGGATGGACATATTCAGTACCTCCTTTCGCTATGTTCACTATATCATACATTGTGGTTCATGGATCTACAATGTTTAACGATAACTTCTGTGTGTATTTGATGCTCGATCAGGAAATTGGTCCCAACTCATTACAGAGGGATAAGAAGTTCCTCTTCTAGCTTCGCGCAGAATTGTAAAACGCGTGACGCATCGGAACAGGTGTGAGAATATCCGCTGAGCGGATCTGCAAGTAACTGTTTGGACTAACAGAATTGGTACGCGCATGACTCAGTCGGTTGATGACCCGCCGGTTCGAGGGCGCATCATCGTGGAGGGTCGTGTGCAGGGGGTAGGATTTCGCGCGTTTGCGGCACGAACTGCCGCACGGCTTGATCTAGTGGGTGGTGTTCGTAATCTCGATGATGGCCGGGTCGAATTGGATGTGGAGGGGAAAAGAACGGTGGTTGAAGCATTGATAGGTGAATTGCAAACCGGTCCTCCTGCCGCCCATGTCGCAAAGATTGAGATAGAGTGGAGCACCGCGACCGGACGGTATGTAGACTTCAACATTTGGTATTAGCGATCGAGGAATCATGAGTCGACCGCATGACGAGGAGTCCGAATTGAGCGAAGCTCGACGGGAGACCGTCGACGATATGGACGCCTCCGAACCTGCGAGCGCATCCGACCAGGGCGAACGGGAAAGGGGTCGATCGGAAGGTCTTGATACTCTCAAGAGCTACTTGCGCGAGGTCCGCCGGTCGACTTTGCTGACCTTCAAACAAGAACAGCAGCTTGGTAAACGGGTCATGGCCGGCGATGAACAAGCTCGGCAACAGATGATCGAATCGAATCTGCGGCTTGTCATCAGCATCGGGAAGCGTTACATGCATCGGGGATTTCCATTTTCCGATATCGTCGAAGAAGGCAATTTAGGTTTGATCAAAGCGGTGGAAAAATTCAATTACAAAAGGGGGTTTCGCTTTAGCACCTATGCGTCCTGGTGGATCCGACAGTACATCGAGCGTGCGATCATTAATCAAGGCAAGCTCGTGCGCTTGCCTGTGCACGTAGTAGAGCGCCTGAATCGATATCTCAATCGAGTCGAGCAGTTGGTGCAGGAGCTTGGGCGGGAGCCGAGAGCCGTTGAAGTGGCCGCCAAAATGAAGACGTCGGAAGAAGATGTCTTAGACTTGAAACAGTTGGTTCGCACGACCTGTTCGCTCGATAGCCCGCTCAATGACCAGTCAGATACCTTCCTGCGAGATGTGATCGAGGATCCGGTTGGCCTCTCACCCGATGAGACCGCCGACGGAGTCCGGCGGAGGACGGAACTGATGGCCTGGGTGAGGGAGTTGCCTGAGAAAGAGCAAACTGTTATTGTGTCACGGTTCGGGCTCGACG
>CAZPNQ010000092.1:0-15401 GCA_964587955.1 uncultured Nitrospira sp. | reverse complement strand
TGTGTTCGCGTACGCCACGTTGGCGCATGGCGATAAAGCAAAAGTCGGAGGAAAAGCATGAACGTCACACACGCCTTTAGACGCTGGGTAATGGGCCTTTGCGGGGTGGCGACACTGGCGTTCACGCCGGTTTTCGATATCACTCCTGCATTCGCTCACGGTGAGCGCTCACAGGAACCGTTCCTGCGGATGCGTACCGTGAATTGGTATGACACTGAGTGGGTTGGCAAATCGACCAAAGTCAATGATGTGACAGAGTTAAGAGGTAAGTTCCATCTGTCAGAGGACTGGCCGCGCGCGGTTGTCAAGCCGACCCGAACGTTCCTCAACATCGGTTCTCCAAGTTCTGTCTTTGTGCGTCTCAGCTCGAAGATAAATGGAACGCCGATGTTTGTTGCGGGTCCAATGGAAGTTGGTAGAGATTATGAGTATGTGGTTGTATTGAAAGCTCGACTCCCCGGTCACCATCACATTCATCCAATGTTTGCGGTCAAGGACGCGGGTCCGATCGCAGGGCCAGGCGGATGGATGGATATCACCGGGCGATATGAAGATTTTACCAATCCAATCAAGACCTTAACCGGTGAGACATTCGACTCGGAAACCATGGGTACGGCCACCGGAATCATGTGGCACTTGTTCTGGGCAGCCGTGGCCATCTTCTGGGTTGGCTTCTTCATGATCCGGCCGATGTACCTGGTCCGTGCACGGGTGCTGGCAGCGTATGGGGATGAGATTCTGCTTGACCCCATCGATCGAAAGGTTGGAGCTGCGGTCTTAATCTTCGTGTTGGTCGTTGTGGTCGTCGGGTACTTGGCGGCAGATGCACGCCATCCTGTGAGCGTGCCGCTTCAGGCCGGCGAAACCAAGGTCAAGCCGTTGCCGATTAAGCCGAACCCGTTCGTGGTTGAAGTCACTCATGCTGAATACGACGTTCCAGGTCGGGCCTTGCGCATGACTCTTCATGCGACAAATAACGGCACCGAGCCTGTGACCATTGGTGAATTCACGACGGCAGGGATTCGGTTTACCAACAAGGCAGGGGCGACTAAGCTTGATCCAAACTATCCAGCCGAGCTGGTCGCAGCAGCTGGCTTGACGATGGACAACGAAGCTCCGATTCTGCCAGGTCAAACAGTGGACGTGAAGATCGAGTCCAAGGACGTCCTGTGGGAGGTGCAACGGTTGGTGGACATTCTCCACGATCCGGACCAGCGCTTCGCAGGGTTGTTGATGTCTTGGACTGAAAAGGGTGAACGGCTCATCAACCCAATCTGGGCGCCGGTTCTCCCCGTCTTCACAAGACTGGGCGCCTAGAGAAACGTGCCTCAGCAAAACGCCGACCCGCCCCATCGAGAGATGGCCACGCGGGTCGGCGTTTTTGTTTCTACACCCCACTAACCCTCCGCCTTCCCGCCCTTTGCATGATGTTCTCTTGCTCGTGTGTCTCCAGCATTCATACATATACGTTCTCAATCCACCGGGGAGTCTAATCGACCTGATATGGCCGGCCAGCAGCTTCCCATTAAGCACAACTTGCCGGCCTGACGATGGTCCTGTATGATGAGACCACTCTTGTGCTCCTCTGCTCTGAAAACCTCGCTGCTCCTATGGAGTTATCAGAACACAGGTTTCTTCATGATAGATTCTGTTAATCCATGAACACCCCTTCAAGTACTTCTCCGCCCTCGCCCTTATTTGACACCATCGGACGAATTGCTCTCCGTCATTTCCCTCAAAGCACTGCGCTCAATTCCCATCGAATGCGAGACTACGGAATCGCCGCCTTCACCTTCTTCAGTGTGGCTGTCAGTTCCATATTTGAGATCAGCGCAAGCGTCGAACGGCAACAGTTGCTTGGAGCATTCGCATGGATGTTTCTTGGTGCCTTGTTGCTTGGCGAAAATCGTGAAACGAAGGCTCAGGTCGTCATCGCCGTACTATTTGCGACTGTTGGTGAACATTTCGCTTCTATTTACATGGGGGGGTATACGTATCGGTTTGAAAATGTCCCTGCTTACGTTCCTCCCGGTCATGGGATGGTGTATCTAACCGCCGTAGCACTCGCACGATCCGGCCTGTTCGTCCGTCACCCTGTGAAAATCGCCCTTTTTGTCGTGGGAATATGGGGCACCTGGTCTCTCTGGGGAATCAGCGGCTATCCAGATCGAGGAGATTGGGTTGGTGCATTGTTGTTCTCCATATTTTTAGTCTGGCTGATAGTTGGCCGTTCACCCATGGTCTATTTGGCCGCCTTTTTTATTACAACGTGGCTGGAACTCATCGGTACTGCGGTCGGCGCTTGGCAATGGGCTGCCATTGACCCGCTGCTCGGGTGGCCTCAAGGAAATCCCCCGAGTGGTGTGGGAGCATGGTACTGCTTGGTTGATGCAGTGGCCATCGGAGGAGCCGCACCTGCATTGCGTGGCTTGAAGCGGATCGGTGAATGGTGTAGGTCCAGATGATTATGGATAGAACCGGAAATTTCTAATAAACTGGTTTTCTTGATATTTCCCTAGAGTATTGGTTCTTCCCCTAGCCTACTCAATTCTGGACATGCCTTTATGGTGGTCACATTCACCTCCGTTGAAGTATCGCTTCGCGTGCTATAGAGCCGCTTAATGTGCCAGTTTGCAGATGTCTCTCTCATATGCTATCGGCCAAATTTTGGTATGATTGCCCGTGAAGGTCATTGAACCGAGGAGCTGATCTTGAAAGACAAGGTAAGAGGGACCATTATTTCTCTCCAAGTCGGAAAACCGAAGACTATTGGAAGTAGCGACACCCCTGATTCAATGGATCAACTCTGGACGACCGGATTTTTTAAGGAACCGACTTCTCGATTAGTTTGGCTGGGCAAAACCAATCTCGATGGTGATGGTCAAGCGGATCTAGAAAACCATGGGGGTCCTGAAAAGGCCGTCAACGTCTACCCTACCGAGCACTACCCCTATTGGGCACAAGCCTTGGCACTAGTGGACCTGCCGCCTGGAGCATTCGGAGAAAACTTCACAACTGAGGGTCTACTAGAAAGAGACGTTTGCATTGGAGATGTTTTCGAAATTGGTGAAGCTCTAGTCCAGATCTCGCAACCCAGACAACCGTGCTGGAAGTTGGCACGCCGCTGGCGTGTAAAAGATTTGGCGCTTCATGTTCAGGAAACAGGCCACACCGGTTGGTATTTCCGGGTCCTCCGAGAGGGTTATGTTCATGCGGGAAACGCTCTAGTGCTAATGGAACGTCCTCATCCTAACTGGACGGTATCCTCCGCAAATATGGTTATGCATCATCAAACAAATGATCTGCTTGCGGCGGAAGATCTTGCAAGCTGTGTTTATCTCTCTTCCAGATGGCGTGAAAAACTTAAACGACGTGTGGTTACTGGGACAATTGAAAGTACATCGTCGAGGCTGGATGGACCAAAATTGGCAGGTAGGTAGGGTGCTTAAACTTTCCCGGCGTGTAAACAAGAAAGCCAGGACTGGTGTGATGCAGTCCTGGCTTTCCGTGATTCGCACCTAATTCGCAAAAGCTCTTTTATTCGTCGTCGTCGTCGTCATCCTTCTTCTTCTTGACTTCTTTTAAGACAGGCCGTCCCTGTGCAAGGCTCGCGTTAAGATCGTTTTCCGGCACCTTTTTATGTACCAAGTTTTGGTGGCAATCAATGCACGTTGCGCCTTCGCTCTGCATCTTGGCATGTGCCGCCTTGGCCGAAGCTCCCGGCGGCTTGGTATTCTTGTGACAAGCCCTGCATGTAAGACTATCCCATTCCTTGAGTTTCATACGAGCGCGGAAAGCAGCCTCTGGGCGGTGTTCATTGAACTTTTCGACTGTTGAATAGTCGGTGGTAAATTCCTTGATGAGGAACGGCACACCGTCTACCACGTGCGTATAGATCGCCTTGTGAAAGTTCGATAAGCCTTGAGGCACGTGACAATCCTTACAGCCTGGATCCATTCCTAGCGCACCCCAATGCGAAGACTTCTTCAGTTCCTCATACGGGTAAATTTCAGAATGGCAGCTGATGCAAAATTCCGTTCGAGAAACTGCCGCTTCACCGCCGAATACCACGACGATGAAGACAACCGTGAGAATTGCGCCTGTTACAAGAGTACCAATCTTTCCCATCGCTATTCTTCCCCAGCCTTGTCCGACTTCACCGGCGGCTTGGCTGCTTTCTGGAACTCTTCATGAAACTTTGGCATGGGCGGACCGGTAAATGTGCCGGCAAGCTTGAAGTGCTCATGCATGGCCTTGTCGTTTCGAACGGACTTTTCGAAGTCAAATTCGTACTTCTTGTCTACCTTCGGAGTGAATGGTGTGTATGGTTTCTTCGCACCTTTCCACGGCGATCCTTCATAGTTGAGGTGGCAGGTATTGCATTTTTCTTGGAATTCAAAGTCTTGCCCAGCCTCAACCAGGTTGGCTCGCTCCATTGTCTTCTGAGATTTTTCAAACGCTTCACCTGCCTTGCGGTGGATCTTGCGATAATCACTACCTGCTCCGTGACAGGATTCGCACCCAACACCCGTTAAGAATTTCTCCGGCTCTTCGATGACGTACCCGCCTTCCTTACCGAACCCATCGACGTGGCATCCAACGCAATCCTTGTCTTTTGTATAATCCTTTTTGGGGTCCAGCTTGGCCTTGACCATCGCCTCGTCCTTCTTCTTGCCTCTGCTGGGCTTGAGCGACTCCATGGCCTTACCATGGAGAGACTTCTCCCACGATTCACCCTCACTTTTATGGCAGTTGAAGCATTTCTTTCGGCCTTCAAAGGTCCCTTCCGCCCAAGCCGTTCCTGCAACGGCTAGAAATACCGCCGCAGCGGCGAATGTGTAAACTATGCGGTGATTCACGGCATCTCCTTTCCATAGATACATGAAATGCGAGTCATAATAATCGTCATGAGAAATCGTATAAAGTCTTTGTCAGTATTGCTCAAGCGGAGTCAGTTTACCATGAGCAATCTCCAGACTGCCACTCTGATATTACGTACTCATGAAGGCGAGGCAAGGCTCAAATTGCCGGTACCTTATACACCCAATACCCGCCATGCTTATGGACAAGCTGCATCGCTTGAAAATCTACTGGGGTTGAATTCATAAGTGGGAGCATCTGAGAGAGTAATGTTTTCCCTTTATTATTTTCGTTTAGAAAATAGGCCCGTATCACTTTTTCAGAAACAGATTGGAGACTATACGTATCGTATCCATTCTCCTTCATCCAGGCCTTGACTTGATTTACAAGCCCATGAACATTGCCGGTCAAGGGGAAATCTTTAAAAGCAATATCCATTCGATCAGGTCGCATGAGTCCAAGTTTATAGAGGTCAGAAGGATGCACAACGATATACGCGTCGCGAGAACCGACTAATTCCCGAAGCATGGTTACCCCTTTAATGGGTTCAGAGGACAATGCATCGACGAGCTGTTGAAACTTCTGGTTTTCATCCGATGATCCTGAGGAGCCCCAAAACTGACCTTCGTATTCGTTGATTGCATTAACACGATCTTTCCAGTACGAGGGGGCGATGAGCGGTTGCCCAAGGTGAGAGGTAAACAAAGTATGCCGATCTGATAGAAGTCCAAGTTGGCGGGAAGTGTCCCACCAGGCCACGATTACGGCCTCTTTCGGCACATGTTTCGTGATATCTGTCGCAATCGTTGCAAGTTCAGAAAGATCCGTTCCCATCGAGCCGACAGGTTCAGAAACGAGATTTTCCCAGTTCAATAGAACGGAAGATCGGTCCTTTTGGCCAGCTCGATAAACAATGGCTATCGGTTTATCCACCGAAGGAATTCGCAGTTCGTATTTACTGATTGTCAAATCCGGCCACGCCTGTAGGCCAAGTTTTTCAAACTTGTTGACGCTTCCCTCGTCCACCAAATGATAGCTGTAGGGAACAGGCGCAGGCCTAAACCACAGGTAAGAAAACCACCCGATCAGAAAAAGACCTCCCGTCACCAGGAGAAGACCTAGTGACGGGAGAATTTTAGCCCCTGACTGAGTGGACACCGGTTCGCTCAGGGATGGAACCGAGGTCAACGATCTTTCCTTCCGCTCCTTCTCCAACCGGCAATCGCCAAGGTGCCCGCCAGCATCATTCCACCGCCGATGCCGCCGAGGGAGAGTTTCCCGTTCTCAGTGTCCAGGTCCAGTAAACTATGCTTCCCCTGGCCCTCAAGTTTGGCCACCCGAGCTTGAAGATCCAGTCTTTCTTTCAACCGCGTATCATCGTCCATGATTTCCACATAGGCCCGGTTCATCGCGGCCCAGCCCACCGTATAGGTGTAGCCCCAGTACTGGTGCGCCAAGCTGACATGCAATTGGACCAGGTGATCTTCGGCCATTTCAAAGAGTCGCAACTCGTTGGCCGCTGGGTTGTTGCCCTTTGACCAATAGATCTGGAAGAACTTTTCAAAACCATCCGTCTCCGGTGCTGGTGGCGCCGGCCGGTTGGTTTTCTGCCCGGTCAACAAGCCCGACTTGTACTGCTCTTCCACCACATGATGCGCTTCATCGTACTTATCCAAGCCCGAGAAGGTGCCGTTATCCATGAACTCCATCCAGGCTCTGGCATAGGTTTCCGAGTGACAATTGGTACAGGTCTTGATCCAGGCATCGTTACGCTTTTCCGCCCAGTCCGTCTTGATGTTCTCTCGAATACCAGGCACGAAGGGATAGTTCGCCCAGCGCACCTTGCGTACGACGTTGTGCGCGATTTTGCCCTGATACTCCATGTGGCAGTATTGGCAGGTGGGTGCGGTTTCAGCTCCCTTGGCCATCGCTTCTTTAATGGGAATATTGAAGTTCCAATGATCTTTATCTCTCTGATACTTCAACCCGTGCTTGGACAGGTTGTAGGCTTCCCAGTTGTTATGGTCAGCCCCGCTGTGACACTGCGCACAGACTTCCGGCTTCCGGGATTCGGCGACGGAGAATTCATGGCGCGCATGGCACGTATCACACTTGTTCTGGTTGACGTGGCAGCCGGTGCAGCCATCGGCGATTTCGCGTTGCGGCATCCCGGCGTACACTTCCACTTCCACGTTGGCACGATAATCCAACGCATGGGACGGACGCCCCTTCGGCCACTGATCCTTCGGCCACGTGATCGTATCGCGCTCGGATTCGCGCTCCGCAAATTCCTGCAAGTGGCACGTGCCGCAGGTGTCGGCCGTCGCTAACTTGATATCCTTGCGGTGATCGGCTTTGTTCTTGGTGTTGATGTCAAAGTGGCAATCGATACAGCCGACTTCCTTCAGATGCTCGCCCTTGCCCAGCTTGCCGATCGAGCGCAGATTGTCTTCGATCGCGTCCAGCTTGGCCTTCTTGTAGAAGGTCTCATCTTTCGGCGTCAGCTTGCGAATCTTGTCCAAGTTCGCATGGGTGCTCTTCTTCCACGCGGCCACCCAGCCCGGCGATTCATCGGTATGGCACTTCACGCATTGCTCCCGGCTCGCGACCTCTTTCACCGCTTGCGGCGGCTTATAGAAGGTATGCGGATCGAAATACTTACTGAAGGAGACGGGCTGCCAATACTCGCCGTACTTGCCCTTCCCTTGTCCGTTCTGATTGGGATCCATGTAGCGCTTGAGCAACGCCTCGTACAGTTCCTTCGGCGAGGCGGACCGGTCGATCTTCAGCGCCTCGTACGTCTCCTTCGGAACGGTGGGGAAATTCGCCTGGGCTTGTGCGGCGGCTAACACGCCACAGACTACCAGTGCATACTTCACCATGTTCTTAACCATCACAGTTCTACTCCTTCCGTTGATGGGCAGTGCTCACTGTCCTTCAAAAAAGATCCATCGAAAACATTCTCATGACAACGTTTCATAATTCGTAATTTTTTCGCACAGCTTTGGATGACGGCGCGACAATATAACTAAGATTTATTGCATCGTCAAGGGATTTTCACAGCAACAAAAATCAAGATTACGGCGGACATCGTAAGCCAATTCGTCTTCTCTAAGGACGCTCTCGATCGATGACCACGGTGATATTTTCTGTTCCCGGTTTAATCGGTTGACTCATGCCTTCCAAGTCCCCACTTTCAGGCATCGCTTTTCCAGATTTCGATAAACGCGCCACAATGACAACCGTATCGATGTCAGAGAGTTTTCTTGACGGCATAGGGCTCGTCGAATCATCCAACCGGAACGTAAATGGTAAATCTTTCTTTGACGCCCGTACGATAGACACCGGCATCGGCGGGCCGGCCACATCCTTCGCAAATACGAACAAGGTATCCGGAAGAGACGCCTTGTTGGCCACATTCGGCCCCAATACCACTTTACCCGTTATCGCCCGAGACTGTCCGGATTGAGTCGCCGGCTTAGTGGGTTTGGCCTGTTCCATCGGCGGATTTGCGACCAGCATGTTCTTACTGGGGCCACCAAGATGTCGTTTGGCTTCGGCAATGCTGGCTTTCAGCTGCTCGGACGACTCCTGGTCATCGGTAGGAAGATAGGCGTGCGCATCTTCCCACTCCTTGGCCGCACGAGCAAAATCCTTTCGGTTGTACGCGATCGTCCCTGACAGCATAAGGGCTTTCACATTGTGCGGATCGAGTTTCAACGCCTTCTGAATCAGCGTTTCCGGTCTTCCATCCAGCTTGCGCCCTTGATGCACACCGAGAGCATCCGCATAGTCCGCAAGGAGACTTGCATTGTTCGGATCTAATTTGGTCGCTTTCTCAAAAATCGGCACCGCGTCGGCATACCGCTCCATGGCCATGTAAGATCGAGCCAAGAGACCCCATCCGACTCCATCGTTGGGATTTTGTTCCAGCTTCTTTCTTAATTGATCGATGAGGGTATTGAGACTGTCGGCCATCTGAGGATCCCCGGGACTACCCTGAGAGGCAGCCGACGACACCGTTGGGTGCGTCATTGCGGCAGGATTTCCCAAGGTCCAGTAGAGCACTCCGCTGGCGGCCGGGATGATCATGGCCAGGGACAGTGCAACGACCCGAAGATTCACGAGTCCCTCCACGGCTGCATTCGGCGAGTCCGCGCTCCCCGTCTCTTCCAACACGCGGCGCTCCAGTTCGCTTCGAGCGGTGCGGTACTGATCGTCCGTCAGCAATCCATTGGCACGATCTTGTTCCAGTTCGGAAAACTGCTGGCGATAGACCGGCAGGGTTTTCTCCTGCTCACTCATGGCGGCGGACGGGCGCCTCAACAGAGGTCTCAGCAGAAGCCCGAGGACACACAGAGTCATGGCCGACACGATCGACCAAAATGTAGCGGTCATGAGCGCTTGCCTCCTTCTGCCAATAGTTGTTCGACTCGTCGATGTTCTTCATCCGTCACCGGTACATCGACGACTCTATGCGCCCGGCGTCGCAACGTAATGACCAGCGCCGTAGCTCCGACGAGTAATAGGACAAACGGCCCCACCCACAACAGGGTGGTCGTGGCCTTGAGCGGCGGCCGATACAGGACGAAGTCCCCGTAGCGCGCGACAAGAAAATCGATGATTTCCTGGTCACTCATGTCCTTCGCGATCATTTCCCGAACTTCTCGGCGCAAGTCCTCAGCCAGTGGAGCGTTGGAATCGGCTAACGTTTGATTCTGACAAACCAGACAGCGCAGCTCGACGGCGAGGTGCTTGAGTCGCGCCTCGGCGACAGGATCATCGGCTAAAGGCCTGGCTTCCCCGGCCCACGCCGGTCCACTCATAAGCAGCAGTATGAACGCTATCCATTTCATTGCGCTTCGAGCTGCTTGACCAGGGGAATAATCTTATTGGCAACGGTGTCGGGATCCAACGGCCCGATCTGTTTATATCGAATCACGCCCTGCTTGTCGATGACGTAGGTCTCAGGAACTCCATAGACCCCATAATTGATGCCGACCCGGCCCGCATCATCTACCCCGACCACGGGATAGGGGTTGCCCCACCGTCTCAACCACGTCATGGCTTCGTCACGTTGATCCTTATAATCCATCCCATAAATCGGCACTGCGCCGGATTTGGCCAGCTCCATCAATACCGGGTGCTCTGTCTTACAGCCGCTGCACCAGGAGGCCCAAAAATTCAGCAACCAGACCTTCCCTTTGAGGTCAGCCGGCGCAAACAGATTTACTGGGTCGTAGAGCTGCGGCTGGGAAAAATCAGGTGCGGCCTTCCCAACAAGAGGAGACGGAATTTCGCGTGGGTTGAGCTTGAGCCCCACCCCAAGAAAACCGACTACAACAACGAAAATTGATAGCGGCAGGAGGAAACGATTCATGCCACTTTTCGCCTAGCCGTTCGAGTCGGCGCAGGCACTACCGGCTCTTGACGTCGCCAGGCCAATCGGTATCGCCGATCACTGATGGCCAGTACGCCGCCCAACGCCATGATGAAACACCCGCCCCAAATCCAATCGACGAACGGTTTGTGATAAAGCCGCACACTCCAGGCCCCTTCATCGAGCGGTTCCCCCAAAGACACATAGAGGTCGCGCAAGAGTCCGGGATCAATCGCGGCTTCAGTCATGACTTGATTCTGAACGGCATAGCGCCGCTTCTCGGGATACAAGGTCGTCGTTTCACGACCGTCCAGGCTCACACGAAAGATGCCGCGCGCCGCCGTATAATTTGGCCCAACCACATCTTGCGCACCGTCGAATCGGAACGTGTAGTCCCCGATCATTGCCGTTTCTCCGACATTCATTCTCACATCTTTCTCAGACTCAAATCCTTTGACCATCGTCACGCCGACGACAAACACCGCGATGCCGCAGTGTGCCACGAGCATGCCCCAGTAGGACCGCGGTACGGCGGCTAACCGGCCCGCAAGGCCAGAACCAGCGACATGAGTAAGTCGTTCGCGCAAACCGATGACCGCCGTCGTCACAATCCAGACCGCCAATAAGAGGCCGAGGCTGAGCAAGGGAGTCCAGGTACCCAGAACAAATGGCAAGACAAGCGCCGTCACCACACTGATGCCGAACGCCCACCGTAACCGCTTACCCAGATCGGGCAATTCAGCTTTCTTCCACTGAGCCAATGGGCCGACTCCCATTAAGAAGAGAGCCGGCACCATCAATGGAACGAAGACGGAGTCGAAATACGGAGGCCCGACAGAAATTTTCCCAAGATCCAGCGCATCCAAGAATAAAGGGTACAACGTGCCCAGCAACACCGAGCCCATGGCCGCGACCAGCAACACATTATTCGCCAACAGCATCCCTTCTCGCGAGACCATGGCAAAGCTGCCGCCCAATCCCACACGCGGAGCCCGCCAAGCGTAGAGGACAAGTGACCCCCCAATGACGATGGCCAAAAATGCCAGAATGAACAGACCGCGTTTTGGATCGGTAGCAAAGGCATGCACAGAGGTCAACACACCCGAACGGACAAGAAACGTCCCAAGGAGACTCAACGAGAACGCCATAATGGCGAGCAGGACGGTCCACACCTTGAACCCTCCCCGCTTGTCGGTCACGGCCAGTGAATGGACCAACGCCGTTCCGGCCAGCCATGGCATAAACGAGGCGTTCTCAACCGGGTCCCAGAACCACCACCCACCCCATCCCAATTCGTAGTAGGCCCAGCCGCTGCCCATCGCGATGCCGACCGTCAGAAAACACCAGGCGACGGTCGTCCATGGCCGAGACCAACGGGCCCACGCAGCATCGAGGTTGCCTCCCAACAATGCGGCGATCGCGAAGGCGAAGGCAACCGAGAATCCGACATATCCCATATAGAGCATCGGGGGATGGATCACCATGCCGGGGTCTTGCAAGAGAGGATTCAGGTCACGTCCGTCCAGAGCAGCTGGAATCAATCGTTCGAATGGATTGGATACCGTTAACATGAACAGAAGAAATCCCATGCTGACCAGACCCATGACGCCGAGAATGCGCGAGCGCATCGTTTCAGGAAGATGCGCAGAAAAGAGCGTGACGGCGAACATCCAGACGGTCAAGATGAGCGTCCACAACAGAAGCGACCCTTCATGCGCGCCCCAAATGGCCGCGATACGATAGTGCAATGGAAGCTGCGAATTCGATGTGGCTGCGACATACAGCACGGAGAAATCCTTCTCCGCAAACGCATAGCCGAGGCAGCAAAACGCCGTGAGGACCAAGAGAAATTGCCCGCGCGCCGCGGGCTTGGCGACCGCCATCAGTGCCGAATTCCCGACGGCTGCCCCATAGATGGGAACAATCCCCTGCACCACGGCAACACACAGGGCAAGAATCAAGGCAAAATGACCGATCTCCGGAATCATAGCGACTCTTTTCTACCTTGAGGCACAACGAGCGATTTGCTTTGCTGAGCCCCGGATGCTTTGGCTTTCGCCAGCGCTTCGGCCGCCTCAGGCGGCATGTAATTTTCATCGTGCTTGGCCAAGACTTCGCTGGCCACAAACGTGCCGTCGGCGTTGAGTTTCCCTTGTGCCACGGCACCCTTCCCTTCCTTGAAGAGGTCCGGCAAAATCCCCTTATAGGTCACCGGCACGCGCTTCGCCGTATCGGTAACGATGAAACGAACCGTCAGTCCGTCGTTCTCGCGGACGAGGCTGCCGTCCTCAACCATCCCGCCGATTCTGAAATTGCGTCCTTGCGGCACCTCGCCGCTCGCCACTTGAGTGGGCGTAAAGAAGAACACGAGGTTGCTCTGAAACGCGTTCAGGATCAGCACCGTCGCCACACCCAAGACAAGCAATCCTAGGCCGATAAAGGCAAAGCGTTTATGCCGTGGTTTCATCGGTGCCTCCTAACAACGCGGCGCGCTGTTCGGCGCGCGCCGAAGCCCGTCGACGCCACAATGCCAACACTTCCCATACCATGCACAATGCCGTGGCCACAAACGACGTCCACACATAGAGCCCGTACCCTCCCATCGCGAAAAATTCGGATGCACTGCCCCACTGCATCAGCGAGCCTCCACCGCTTCCTGAATCACCGCCGGTTTCTCATCCCACACCGGCTGGGATTCCCGCTCAATCACGATACACCGCGCCCGGGCAAGAATGACGGCGATACTGTATAGCCAGAAGGCCACCGTCATCAGCAACATGGCGGTAAGCATGGTCGACGCCATTTTCGATCCTGTCGCCATACTGACGGACGCCCCTTGATGCAAGGTATTCCACCACTGAACCGAAAAGTAGATGATGGGGACGTTGACCACCCCGACAAGGGCAAACACGGCACTCGACCGGTCCGCCCGGCGCACCTCATCGATCGACGTCCGCAACAGCATGACCCCCGCATACTGGAACAATAAGATAAGCTCCGAGGTCAGCCTCGCATCCCACACCCACCAGGCTCCCCACGTCGGCTTCCCCCACATAGCCCCGGTCAGCAAGGCCAAGAAGGTAAACATCGCTCCCGTGGGAGCGATCGCTTGCGCCATCATGAACGAAAGACGCGCATTGAGTCCTATCCCGATGCCGGCCCACACCGCCATGACGACATAGAGAAACATCGACATCCAGGCCGCCGGAACATGGACGAAGATAATCCGGTACGACTCGCCCTGCTGAAAGTCAGTCGGCGCGACGAAGAACCCCATGTAAAGGCCCGCCCCCATCAGGGCGACCGCCACGCACGCGAACCACGGGATAAGGCGTCCTGCCAGAGGATAGAAGGCTTGGGGAGACGAATACTTCAGCCAGTTGATACCCATGCTCATGACACGATGTTACTCCAACGCGATTCGCAACGCCGCGGCCGTAGCCCAGGGCGCAGAAAGAGCGAGAGCACAAGACAGGCGCCGAGTAGCGACAGATTTGCTTCACCGCCGATTCCGGCCATACTGCTGGTGACGGCGCCGGCTCCAAAAATCAATACTGGAACGTAAAGTGGAAGCACCAGGAGGGCGACCAGTAGACCACTCCCACGCACGCCAAGGACTAAAGCGGCGCCGATCGCACCAATCATACTCAACGTTGGCGTTCCAAGCAAGAGCGACATGACGAGAACTCCCAGTACTTCCCCACTCAAACCGAATTGGAGTCCAAGCAGCGGAGAGAGCAGCACTACGGGCAGGCCGGAGATCAGCCAATGTGCGAGGACCTTCCCGACCACCAAGACCGCAAGTGGTTGGGGAATCAAGATCATCTGCTCAAGGACCCCATCCAAGTAATCCGCAGTAAATACACGGCTGAGCGACAAGAGACAGGCCAATAACGCGGCCACCCACAAGACGCCGGGGCCGATGATCCGCAGCACCGCCGGTTCCGGACCGACGCCTAAAGGGAAGAGACTGACTACGATCACGAGAAAGAAGACCGACATCGCCGCGTCCGAACGGCGACGCATCGCGAGCAGCAGGTCCCTTCGAACGATACCGCCAACGGCTTCCCACATGCTGGAACCGCTCATCCCGCCAACCTCAAATGTTGCACGGTCTCGGCAGGAAGGGCCACCTCCTGATGCGTCACCACAACGGCTAGGCCGCCACGCTGCAGATGAGCGTGCAGCCGCCGTGTCACGACTCCTGTCGCGGCCGTGTCAAGCGAGGTAAACGGCTCATCGAGCAGCCACAAAGGACGGCTGGAGAGCCATAACCTCGCCAAGGCCACGCGACGTTTCTGCCCTTGCGAGAGCACTTTGGACGGCAAATGATGGATAGGCCGTTTGAGGCCGATCGCCTCCAACGCCTGCTTTGCCTCATCGATAGAACGGGGTTCTCCGGCAAGCGACATGGAACTCGTGAGATTTTCGAGCGGCGTGAGATCGTCCTTAATCCCATTCAGGTGCCCGATATACGTCAGTTGTCCCGCATAGAGCTCCTTGAGTTGCTGGATATCTTGCCCTTCCCATAGAACCGTGCCTTGTTCAGGCGGCAATAAACTGGAAAAGATTCGAAGCAGGCTGGTCTTCCCACTGCCATTCTCCCCGACCACGGCCAGCAACGTGCCTCGCTCGACCTTCACGTTGAGGTCGGAAAACAACCGGCGTGCTCCGCGACTGAACTGTAATGAAACAGCTTGCAACATAAGGAGATCGAGCGACAGTGCGCGACGAGAGTAAGGGAACAGAGCGTGGAAAAACAAGAGGCTAGAAGGGGGATACCGAGTCGCAAGTGAATCGGCTTACACGGTCACCTTGCTCTACGGACGATCTTACTGCTAATTAGTGCATGCACGATGAATCTGACAATCCATCACTGTCAGAAGTATTTGCATCCGTAGCATTGAAGGAGATGAATCATGAGTGAACTCGTCTGCATCGCGTTTAAAGATTCGAGCACGGCCGATCGGGTACTGAATGAATTACGGGCCCTGGAAACTGAGTATGTCTTGGACCTCGAAGATGCAGTGATCGTCGTCCGCGATATGGACGGCAAAGTGCATTTGAAGCAATGCGTCGATGTGTTCGGCGGAGCGACGACGCATGGGGTCGCGCTGGGTGTGTTATGGGGAGGGCTGATGGGGCTGCTCTTCATGAACCC